>JAJYTX010000243.1 GCA_021792815.1 Pseudomonadota bacterium | reverse complement strand
ATCCGACACACAGCTACACCTACGATCAGGGCATCGGCGGCGCCGGCCTCATGCTGCCGCTGCTCGGCAGCCGCCTGAAGATCGACGGCGCGCTGGCGCACGAGCGGATCCGGCTCGCCAGCCTGGGCGCGCGAGCACGGCTGACCCGGCGCGAGCTCATCGGCCGGCTGCGCAAGGCTTACGCGGCCTACTGGCAGGCCAGGGGCCAGGCGCAGCTCGCCCGGGCCTACCTGCGCACCGAGAGCCAGGCGCAACGGCAGCTCGCGCTGCGCCAACGCGCCGGCCTGACTCTCGATGCCGAGCGGCTGCAGATCCTGACGAGCTTCGCACAGGCCCGCAGCGACGAGACGTCCGCCGAGGCACAGCGTCGCGACGCGCTGGCGCTCATGCGCGATCTCACCGGAGTGCCCCTGAGGGGCGGAGCGGCGGCATTGCCACGCCTCTCGTCCGCCTGCATCGCGCGCTCGGGCGCCGATCAGCGCTGGCGGGAACAGGATCCCGAGCTCGGCGCGCTGCGGCGCATCATCCGGCTGCGCGCGGCCGATCCGCGCGACAGCGCCTGGTACCCGGTTCAATCGAACCTGCAGCTCAGCGTGCAGGCCGAGGACCAGGTCACCACCGGCCGGCATGGCGCATCGGCCGCCATCATCTGGTGGTTCCAAGTGCCGCTCGGCTATCGCTCGCAGCGGCGCAGGCTGGCCGCGGCGGCGGCCGAGCGCCTGGCCGCCGCCCGGCTCGACTACCGGATGCGCCTCGATGCCCTGGCCGAGCAGCGCACGAGCCTCCTCGCACAACTGCCGGTGCTGCGCCAGGCGCGGACGCTCGCCGGGCTGCGTCTCGCGGCCGCCCGGGAAGCGGTGCGCGAGCGCGCGCTGCGCGCCGCCGGACTCGGTGGCGATGCGATCGGAGAATGGCTCGAGGCCGAGGCCGCCCGCTACAGCGCCGCCACGGCCCGACTCGCCTCCGACGCGGCGTTGTTCGACTGGTACGCAGACTGGGCGCGGTTCGACACGGCATCCTGCACCCACGGGCCGCTTCAAAGCGGCGCGGCGTCCGCTCTGCCCGACAGCCTCGTGCCCGCAGAGCCCGTATCGGCCGGCGCGGCGAACCTCGGCCCCGCCCTGCTCCCGGTCGCCACCGCTCGCGCCGCCGCGCCCGCCTCGCGGACCGGACGCGGTCGCACGCTGTATGTGTGGAAAGCCGCGGCATGGCTCGCCCGCGCGACCCGGGGCCGGGCGGCGCGGAAGTTTGCACAGTTGCACTCGGCGGGCATCACGGCGTTGTGGATCTCCCTGGATGCCGGCCAGCTGCGGCGCGCCACGGCCCATCCGGCCATGCTGCGCGCCGCGGTCCGCCACACGGAGCGGGCCGGCTTCTCGGTCGGACTGCTGCTCGGTGACCCGTCCTGGATTCTGCCGCGGTGGCGCCCGGCTCTGATACGGATCCTGGCCGCGCTGCGCTCCGTCCCCTTCGACCGTGTCGAGCTCGATCTCGAGCCCGAGCAGTTGCACCCGGGACGCGCGCGACTGCCGGCGCTGCTCGGGTCGCTGGCGAACACTCTGGCGGCTGTCCGCCGGGTCAGTCCCTGGCCGGTCGGCATCAGCATCCAACCGCGCGATCTCGCCGTGGCGGTCAATGGCAGCGCCTTCGGGCTGCACCTCGAGCGGCTGCGGGTGTCACCCACGCTGATGATCTACCGCGCCAATCCCGAGCGGGTGGTGGCTGGCGCCGCGGTGCTGATGCGCCGCTATCCGCGGCTCACCTTTCATGTCGCGCTCAGCCTGGAACGGTCCTTGCCGCGCACGGAAACCCTGCGGTTCTATCCCATGCGCGAACGCGCGCGGCGCATCGCCCGCATCGAAGCGGGCCTCGCGGCCCCCAATTTCGCCGGCCTGGTCTTCGAGCTCGAGGACGGCTGGCGGCACGCCGGCCTGCTGCCGGCCGAGGCACACCCATGATCGTCAATTTCCGGCCCCGCCCCCGTGCGCCCGATGAGCTTGGGGGAGTGAAGATTCCCTACCCGACAGCGGCGCGGCGGACCGGCCGCAAGATCGGCTGGTATCTCATTCTGCTCGTCGTGCTCTCGCCCATCCTGTACCTCGCGGCCGGCATGCTCGGCTCGTGGCTCAACCTCGAAGCCAACGGCCGGGTCGCGCTGAGTCAGCGGGAAATCCGCGCGACGGCCTCCGGCATCGTCGAGCGCCTCGAGGTGCGGCCCGGCGAGGCCGTCGCGGCCGGCGAAGCGCTGGCCCGGATCGACAACCTCGGGATAGAGGCCATGGCCGCGCGCAATGCGATAGACCGGCGTGCCTCGCGCGCCGCCCGGCGGCGCCTCGCGGCGCAGCGCCGCGCCTGGTCGAGCGAGCTGCGGGCACGGCGCCGGGCCTTGCGCTACCTGCAGCACCGGCGCGCCATCCTCGCCGACCTGGTCCAGCGCGGGGCGGCCACCTCGGCCGAGCTCGACGCGGCCACCGTCGCGGTGAGTGACGCCGAGGCCGCCGATGCGCGCGTTCAGGCCGCGCTCGCCGCCGACACCCTGTCCGCCGACACCGCCGCGGTCGATCGCGAATGGATCGCAAGACGGCTGGCGAGGCTGACCCGCCGTTCGCCCTTCGCGGGCCGGGTGCTGAAAGTGCGGGTCTCCCCCGGAGAGTACGTCACCGCGGGAGAGCCTCTCCTCGTGGTCGCGCGGCTCGCGCATCCCCGGATCGTCGCCTATGTCGCGCCCCGGGATGCTTCGCGTCTGACGGTCGGGACGGTGGCGACCGTGCGCTTCCCCGATGGGACGCGCATGCGCGCCCTCGTCAGCGCGAGTCCCCAGATCAGCGAACCGATGCCTTCGACGCTGGTCGACCCGTTCGGATTGCGTCCGGTCACCGTCGTGCTCGACCTGTTGCCGAGCGCCCGGTGGCCGCGGAACGGGCTCATCGAGAACCTTCCGGTGTCCGTGCGCTTCCACTACCGCTGGGAATCCTCCGCCCCCGGCCGGTTCATCGGCAGAATCCTCGGGGCCCTCTGAGGGTTGCCTGCGGCCCGCGCCCCGCGCGGAGTGCGCGGGGCGCGCTCGCCTCGAGGGGATACGGCCGCCGCGGGCTCGTCAGGCCGCGCCGAGCGGGCGGCCGGGATGGCCTCCGAAGGCGCCATAGCCCTTCGGTCCATAGGTGTCCTGGCGCATCGGGCGGCCGGTGAGAGCGCCGAGCATGCCCTGCACTCGCTTCAGGCGCGCCGCAACCACGATGCCATTGCGATCGTTGAGATCCCGGCAGCGCATCGCGAGCAAGGCGCACTCCCGCAGGCTCTCCACCAGCGAACCCTCGCGGTCACACCACTCGAGCAGGGCCTCGAGCCCCTCGCGGTCCGCCGGAAAGCCGTGCATCGCGCACAGCGAGCGGCGCTGCTCTTCGAGACGGGCGAGCGCGCCCATCCTCTCCTGCCGCGCGCAGGTGGTGCCCTCGAGCGCCCGGATGTCAGAGGTCTCCAGGATGCGCTCCTCGTCGGCGAGCAGCGATTCGAGCTGCCCGAGCAGAGCGATTTCCTCACGCAGCAGAACCGAGAGATGCTCGCGACAGACGGCCGGATCCATGCGTCAGCCCCCCGTAACCTGCGCCAGCGCGTGCTCGATCTGCATCAGCTGATCGGCCACGTGCTGCGGCTGCACGCGGTAGCTGCCGTTCTCGATGGCCATGCGAAACTGCGCAACACGCTGCGCATCCACTGCCGGCAGATGGTGCAATTGCTGCTCCAGGCTCGCCAGCAGGCTCGCCGAGCTGGTGATCTGCACGTCACTCGAGCCCGCCGATCCGGCCCCGGCGGAACCGCCGCTGACCGCATCGCGAGATTTCTGCGCACCACGGCCCGCCCCGACCGGGGCCGGAGAGCCGCTCACGCCGCTGATTTTGCTCGCCATGTTCGCTCTCCTGGAGCGCCTTTGACCCCGGTATCGGCCTCGCGCAGGGGAACTTTAGGGTGTGACGTCGACCACACTGCGGCTTTTCACGATGCCCTGGACGACCTTGGAAGACGACAGGTTCTGGACCCGGATCAGCGCGCCATAGCGTCCCGCCTGCAGCGCCACCCCCGGGGCGCGCACCCGGATGCCATCGAACGAGGCCCGCAGCATCACCTGCTGCCCCTGGCGGACCAGGAAATCCGCCAGCAGATCGGTGCTGTGCAGCACCGCACCGGCCGGCAGCGCATGCCGCAGCGTGCTGCGCCCGAGCACGGCAACATCCGTCAGATAGCCCGCCGCAACCCCGGAGACGAGGCGCGTCTGGGGCGCCAGATCCGCCGCGCTCAGGCGCGCCCCCTGCGGCTCGGGCTTGCGCAGCACCCACACGTCGATGCGCGACCGCAGCCTCACCGGCAGGTAAATCGTCCAATGCGCGCCGTCGCGGCAGCTGACGGCGACCGAAGCGTTCGCCTGCAGGCGGGCGCCAGCCAGCAGCGAGGCCTGCAGCGGACCGGCGCAGCGCGCCAGGCGCAGCCGCGGATCGAGCCGCCCAGCGCTGACCACGACGTCGGTTCCGGCGGGCATCCGCTCGCGGATGAAGCGCTCGGCGGCACCTCGGATGGCACTGAGCGGCTGGATGGCCGCGCCGGCGAGCGCGGGGACCATCAGGCCTGCCGTCAAGAAGAAGAGTCCCGTTCGCAGGAGCAGGCGTCGGACCGTTGACATGCGTATCTTCATGGCTGCGGATCTTGCAAATTACAGGCCAGACAGAGAACACGCGGTCCCGCCACCGCGCAGGGGCCGAGACCCTCCTCCCCCAACACCCGCCGAGCCCGACGCCGTCCGGCCGGCGAGCGGCAGCCCCTTGCCGCCCGGCCGTGACCCGCGTCACGTTCCGGCGCGCCGAATGCGCCCCGGAACGTCGGCGGACGGCACCACGCGGCCCTGGCACGGCTCTTGCTGCTACATCGGCAGGTTCCACGACCGCCGGTTTTCCGACATGCCGCTCAACCTCAATGCCTATCTCGGCATACAACCCGACGCCCTGCAGGTGTTTACCCAGCGCGCGCAGGTCCTCGCGGCCAACCTCGCCAACGCCGACACCCCGGGATATCTGGCGCGCGACATCGACTTCCGCGCCGCACTCGCGGCCGCCGCCCCGCCGGGCGGCGCCGCGAGCGGCACACCCGCCCCGGTGCAGCTGCGCACCACCAGCCCGCTCGATGTGACCGCCGGCGCGAACGGCGGACTCTCCACCGGGCAGTTCCTCAAATACCGCGTGCCGCTCGCACCCTCGCTCGACGGCAACACCGTGAGCTCGCAGCTCGAGGAAGCCAAGTTCGCGCAGAACACCGTGCGCTACCAGGCGGCGCT
>JAJYTX010000242.1 GCA_021792815.1 Pseudomonadota bacterium | reverse complement strand
GAGACGCCGGTGGAGAATGTGCGCGCGATGTTCGCGGCGGCCCGGAAGTATGCGGGCTGAGACGGGTCGGCTCGATGCGCTGCGGGGCATGGCCGGGGCGCCCCGGGACCGCTCGGCTTCGCCCGCGGCGCTCAGGCTGCGCGAGAGCGCGCTGGCGCTCGCGGCAGCGGAAGGACTGGGCGAGTGCCGCTACACGCTACGCATCGTGCCGCTGCAGAAGCGCTCGGGCGGCGAGCTGTGGCTGGAGGGTCGGGCGCTGTTTGCGCCGCGGCTGGTGCCGGCGAGCGGCGAGCTCACGGCGCTGGCCTTCGCGGCCTGCACGGTGGGCGAAGCGCTGGAAGCGCGTGTCCGATCGCTGTTTCAGGCGCGACGGCCGTCGCTTGCGATGAGCCTCGATGCGCTCGGCAACGAGATGCTGGGCGCGGTCAGCCGCCGGGCGCAGGACCGGCTTCAGGGGCAGGTCTCACGGCTGGGGCTCACGATGGCCGGGGAGCTTCGCCCGGGCGATCCGGGGCTCGGGCTCGAGGCGCACGAGGCGGTGCTGGCGCTGTCCGGCGGCGCGCAGATCGGCATCCGGGTCTACGGACAGGGTCTGCTCGCGCCGCTGAAGTCGGCCACGATGGTCCTCGGGGTCGGCCGCGACCTGCCTGAAGCGAACTGGTCGCGCTGCGACGGCTGCCGCTCGCGGGATCGCTGCCGGTGGAGACGCGCGGCGGCGGGCAGTGCCATGCAGCGGTTGCCGGCATGAGCGCCGAGGCGCCGCCAGGGCCGGGGTTCCGGCTGCGCTTTCCGCAGGTCGATCGCGAGGTGCAGTCGCGTGCCGGGGAGACGATCCAGGCGTGCGCGCGGCGCCATGGGCTGCGGATCATTGCCGCCTGCGGCGGCCGAGGCGTGTGCGGCAGCTGTCTGGTCCGAGTGCTCGAGGGCAGCGTGACGGAGTGCGCGCCGGCAGCGCTCGGCAACGACGGTGTCGGCTCGGCGCAGGCCGCGGCCGGCAAGAAGAAATGGCTGCGGGCCTGTCAGTACGTGGCGAGCTCGGACTGTACGATCGAGGTGTCGGCGCGCTCGCTGGCCCCGGTGGTGCGGGCCGAAGTGCAGTCCGACGACAGCGAGCGACTGGCGGCGCAGCCGGCGGTGCAGGCCTGCGATGTGACCCTGCAGGCCCCGACGCTGCAGGAGTGCCGCGCGGATGCGCAGCGTCTGGCGCAGGGGCTTGCGCAGGCCGGCCAGGGCTGCCCGGGCGTCGACCTCGGGGTGGCGCGGGTGTTGCCCGGAGTGTTTCGCGAGCAGTTGCGCGGGGGCAACGCGGCGCTGCGCGCCTGGGTGCGTGCCGGGGAAGTGATCGCGGTGGGGCCGGCCGGGCAGCGCGGGCTAGCGCTGGCGATCGACCTCGGTACGACCAACATCGGGGCGTTTCTGCTCGACGTGCACAGCGGGGAGCGGCTGGCGACGCTCGGGATGGAGAACCCGCAGGCGGCCTGGGGCGGGGACGTGATCAGCCGCATCAACGCGGCGATGAACGATGCGGGCGTGGCGCAGGAGCTGCGGCGGGCGGCCGTGGAAGCCCTCAACGCCATGGCCCATGACCTGTGCGAGGCGGTAGGGCTGTGTGCCGAGGCCATCGTGGAGGTGGCCCTGTGCGGCAACACGGCAATGCACCACCTGCTGCTGGGTCTGCCGGTGCGCCAGCTCGGTCGCGCGCCGTTTGTGGCCGCGACCGACGCGCCGCTCGATGTGCGCGCGAGGGATCTGGGGCTTGCGGTGGCCCCCGGGGCGTGGGTCCACGTACTAGGGGGAGTGGGCGGATTTGTCGGCGGCGATCATGTGACGGCGCTGCTCGCCACCGAGGAGCACTGGGCCGGCCCGGGCGCGAGCGTGGTGATGGACATCGGCACCAATACCGAGATCTCGGTGATCGAGGGTGGCAGGATCCTGTGCGCCTCGGCACCCTCGGGGCCGGCGCTGGAGGGCGGACACATCTCCTGCGGCATGCGCGCGGCGGCTGGGGCGATCGAGCGGGTGAGCGTCGTGCACGGCCAGCTGCATATCGAGACGATCGGGGGCAAGCCGGCCATCGGGTTGTGCGGCTCCGGCGTGCTCGACACCGTGGCGGCGCTGCTGGAGGCGCAGCTGATCAACGGCTCCGGACGGATCGCGCCCGAGCACGCGCGGCTCGTGACTCAGGCCGACGGCACCCGCGCGCTGCGCCTGGCCCGCGCGGTGCAGTTCTCGCAGCGCGACCTGCGCTCGGTGCAGCTCGCCAAGGCGGCGATCCGCACCGCCACGGAGCTGCTGCTCGAGGAAGCCGGACTGACCGCCGGGCAGCTCGAGCGGTTCGTGATCGCCGGGTCCTTCGGCGCCTACATCAGCGTGCGCAGCGCGATCGCCATCGGGCTGTTCCCTTCGATCGCGCTCGAGCGCTACGTGCAGGTCGGCAACGCCGCCGGCGCCGGGGTACGCCGGGCGGCGGTCTCGAGCGCCGCGCGGGCCCGCGCCGCCGAGCTCGCCGCGACCAGCCGCTACGTCGAGCTCAGCACCCGCGGCACCTTTCAGAAGTGCTTCCTGCATCACATTGGATTTCACGAACGGCCACGGCCGGGAGCGAGTGCATGACGAGCTTTTCCATTCAGATCATCGGCGAGCGGATCAACCCGGGCTTCAAGAGCACCAAGGCGCTGTTCGAGGAGTCGGACATCGCCGGTCTGCAGGCGCTCGCGCTCAAGCAGGCCGAGGCGGGCGCGGCCTGTCTGAACATCAACACCGGCGCCCGGGCGCGCACCGACCCCGGGTTCATGGCCGAGCTGATCCGGGCCATCCAGGAGGTGGTCGATCTGCCGCTGTCGTTTGATTTCCCGAGCATCGAGGTGCAGCGGCTGTGCTTCGAGGCGTATCAGCCTGCCCGGGCGCGCGGGCGCAAGCCGATCCTGAACTCGATCACCGAGCACCGCTGGGAGCTGATCGAGCTGGCCCGGGAGTTTCCGCTGCGGGTAATCCTCATGGCCTCCGAGCGTGTCGAGGACGGCGTCGCCAAGGCCAACAAGACCGCCGAGCAGATCTACGCGACCTGTCGGCGCGGCGTGGAGCGGCTGTGCAGCGAGTACGCCCTCACCCCGGATGACATTCTGCTCGACATGTCGGTCTCGGCGATCATCGCCGACACCGAGGGGCTCAACGACCAGACGCTTGAGGCCATGGCGCGGGTGCACGAGGACCCGGCGCTGCGCGGTGTGCACATGATGGGGGGACTGTCGAACATCGGCCAGCAGCTGCCGCCCAAGGCCGCCGACGGCTCGGATCTGAAGCACAGCCTCGAATGCGCCTTCCTGACCCTGGCGGTACCGCGCGGGTTCGACACCGTGCTCGGTACGCCGTGGCGCCAGTACCAGCCTCTGGCCGAGGACCATTACGTGCTGCAGACCTACCGGAACTTCCTCGCGGCCCGCGGCAGCAACGCCTTGCGCGCCGTACGCAAGTTCTACCGTGCCTGAGAGGCGCACAGGACCGCCCGTGAGTACACCGGCCGAGTTCGCGGTGCTCGCCACCGAGAGCAGCTTCGACGGTGAGCACTACCGCGAGGGCCCGTTGACGGTGCACGTCGAGCGGGGCCTGATCCGCGACCTCGCCCCCGGGGACTGCGCCGCGGCGTTCGAGCGCCGCGGCATCCCCGTGGTGCGCGGGGCGTTCCTGATGCCAGGCCTCGTGGATGCGCACGTGCACCTGCTGCTGCATGGAACGCCGCTGGACGGTCCGAGCCGCGCCGCTCATGCCCGCCAGTCCGTGGAGGCGCTCACCGAGGCGGCGCGGCAAAGCGCCCGCCAGTCCTGGCGCTACGGAGTGTGCCACGTACGCGATGCCGGAGATCGTTACGCGATCAACGACGCGATCCGTGACGAGGTGGCCGGCGGCGCCACGGGCATGGCCCGGGTGTACTCGTCCAGCGTCGGCCTGAAGCGCCCGAAGCGCTACGGGGCGTTCATCGGTGCGGACGTCACCGACGCTGACTCCATGGTCGCGGCGGTCACCGGGCGCAGCGCCCGGGCCGATGCGATCAAGATCGTCCTCACGGGCCTCATTGACTTCGAGCGCGGCGCGGTCACCGACGAGCCGCAGTTCAGCGCCGAGGAGATGGCGCTGATCGTCGCGACCGCGCGGCGCTGCGGCAAGCGCACCCTGGCGCACTGCAGCGGCCTGAAGGGCCTGCGGATCGCCGTCGAGGCGCGCGTGGATTCGATCGAGCACGGGTTTTTCATCGACCGCGCCATCCTCGAGCGGATGTGCGAGCGGCGGATCGCCTGGACCCCGACGTTCTGCCCGGTGCATTTCCAGTGGGCCTGCCCGCAGGCTGCCGGCTGGTCCGATACGGTGGTGGGCCACCTGCGCCGCATCCTCGATCACCACCAGGCGCACCTGCGCCTCGCCCACCGGATGGGCGTCGAGCTGCTGCTCGGGACCGATGCCGGCAGCATGGGCGTGGAGCACGGCAAGGCCGTCTCGCAGGAAATCCGCCACTACCACGAGGCGGGCCTGCCCCTCGAGGCGGCGCTCACGGCTGCCACCGTCACGAACCGCCGCCACCTGGGGCTGCCCGACTGCCGCGTCGCACGCGGCAACCGCTTCGAGGCGCTGCTGCTCGATCAATCACCGTTCGTCACGCTGAGCGCACTCGAACACCCCCGCGAGATCTGGTGCGGCTGATGCGCAGGGAACCGCATCCCGCCCCGACACACGCTCAATCCCCGGCGATCGTCATCTCTCCGACCAGCACCGAGCCACAGCGAATCGCCCCGCGCACATCCACGTCCTCGCCGAGCGCCACGATGCCGCGATACATCTCGCGCAGGTTGCCGGCGACCGTCACCTCGTGAACGGGAAAGGCGATGGCGCCGTCCTCGATCCAGAAACCGCTGGCGCCCCGCGAGTAATCCCCGGTCACGCCGTTGACCCCCTGGCCCATCAACTCGGTCACCAGCAGCCCCGACCCCATGTCCCGCAGCAGCCGCTCCCGGGTGCGCAACGCATCGGCGCCGGCCTCTGACACGCCAACCAGCAGGTTATGGATGCCGCCGGCGTTGCCGGTGGTTTTCAGTCCGAGACGCCGGGCCGAGTAGCTGCCGAGCACATAACCCTGCAGCACCCCCTCGCGCACCAGTTCGCGGTCATGGGTGGCGGCTCCTTCGCTGTCGAATGGCGCGCTGGCAAATCCCTTGGGAATGTGGGGCCGCTCGCTCATGCCGAGGAAGGCGGGAAACACCTGTTGACCGGCCGCATCCAGCAGAAACGAGGCCTTGCGGTATTGGCTGGCGCCGCGGATCGCCCCGACGAAGTGCT
>JAJYTX010000241.1 GCA_021792815.1 Pseudomonadota bacterium | reverse complement strand
CGCTCGTCGTGGGGCCGACGGGTGCCGGCAAGTCGGTGCTGCTCGCAACGCTCGTCCTGCAGTTTCGCCGGTATACCGGCTCGCAGATCGTCGTCTTCGACAAGGGCCGCTCGGTCCGTGCGACGGTGCTGGGTCTCGCCGGCGAGCATTATGACCTCGGCGCCGATGGCTCGATCGCCTTCCAGCCGCTTGCCGGGATCGATGACGAGGCCGAGCGCGCGTGGGCGGCGGATTGGATCGCCGGGCTCCTGCGTCACGAGGAGGTGCCCCTCACGCCCGAAGTGAAAGAGGCCGTGTGGTCTGCGCTCGGAAGCCTCGCTTCGGCGCCGTGCGCCGAGCGCACGCTGACGGGCCTCTCCGTCCTCCTGCAATCCAACCCGCTCCGCCAGGCGCTGCAGCCCTACACGCTAAATGGACCGTTCGGTCGGCTGCTCGATGCCGAGGAGGAACGCCTGGGGTGGGCTCAGGTGCAGGCCTTCGAGATGGAGGAGCTCATGCACACGCGAAGCGCGGTGCTGCCGACGCTGACCTACCTGTTTCATCGCCTGGAGGACCGGTTCACCGGCGCACCGACGCTGCTCGTGCTCGATGAGGCGTGGGTGTTCCTGGACGATCCGCTCTTTGCCGGACGGATCCGGGAGTGGCTGAAGACGCTTCGCAAGAAGAACGTGTCGGTCCTCTTCGCGACCCAGTCGCTCGCAGACATCCAGCGCTCCTCGATTGCTCCCGCGCTGATCGAGAGCTGCCCGACGCGCATCTTCCTGCCCTCGCCGCAGGCGATGGAGCCGCAACTGAAGTCGGTCTACGAGGGCTTCGGCCTGAATGATCGGCAGATCGACATCCTTGCCCACGCGAGACCGAAGCGCGAGTACTACTACCAGTCCCGTCTCGGCTGCCGCCTGTTCGATCTGGGATTGGGGCCCGTGGCGCTCGCGTTCGCGGCGGCCTCGACGCCGGAGGATCAGCGCGGGATCGACGAAGTCACTTCGAGTGCGGTGCCGGAGACCTTCGCCGCTGAATGGCTCACCCGCCGCGGGCTCGACTGGGCCGCGCGGCTCATCACGGACTTTCCCGCCGGCTCACCTCGTGAGCCGACTGTCTGAATGCGTTTCTGGCGCCTGAAGGAATCTCGCATGAAGAAGATCACCGTATCCCTCGTGCTCGCTGCGATGCTCACCGCCTCCGGACAGGCCTTCGCGCAGTGGGTGGTGTTCGATCCGTCGAACTTCGTGGAGAACATGCTCACGGAGCTGCACACGCTGACGCAGATCGAGAACCAGGTCCTCGAGCTTCAGAACCAGGCCCAGATGCTGATCAATCAGCAGAAGAACCTGCAGGGCCTTGGCTTCAACGCGCTGACGCGTCTTCAGGCGACCTTCGGCGCCACCGAGCAACTCCTGAGTCAGGCGCAGGGGATCAGCTTTGACCTCGCTGCGACCCGGCAGCAGCTGGCGCAACTGTACCCGGCGGCTTACGGCGCCGCCGTCACTCGCAATCAGCTCGATGCCAACCGGCAAGCGCAGTGGACGGGCTCCCTCGATGCGTTCGACACGGCGGTCGAGGTGCAAGCCCAGGCAAAGCAGAACCTGCCCTCGGATGAATCGGTCCTCGCGGATGTGCTCACGCGCAGCAGCTCGGCGGTCGGCACCCTGCAGGCGATCCAGGCGACGAACCAGCTCCTCGGGCTTCGGGTGCGCCAGGTCATGCAAAGCCAGCAGATCGCGATCTCCCAGGACCGGGCGGTGGCGCTCGAGGAGGCGCGGATCGTGGAGTCCGAAGCGCGCGCTCGGGCGGCGCGCCATCAGTTCATGGCCTCCAGCACCCGATACACGCCGCAGGCCATCCATCTCTCGGGCCCCTGAAACGGCTGTGGGCAGTCTTGCGTGCCAATCGCATGGGTAGACGCGATCTGCGAGACCCGCGTGAGCCATGAGTCATGAATAACCTCGGCGTCATCGATCAGTTCACGAACGTCTTCTTCCGGTACATCGACAGCGGGTTCGGCTTGCTGTCGGGCGAGGTGCATTACCTCACCGCGACGCTGGTCACGATCGACCTGACGCTAGCCGGGCTCTTCTGGGCGATGGGTGGCACGGAGGACATCCTCGCGCGGCTCATCAAGAAGACGCTCTACATCGGGGCTTTCGTCTTCATCATCACGAACTTCAATGGGCTTGCGACCATCCTGCTGCGCTCGTTCGCGGGCCTCGGGCTCGAGGCCTCGGGCTCGACGCTCACCGCGGGGAATCTCCTCCGCCCGGGGGCACTCGCGGCGGTCGGGGTCACGGCCGGCCGGCCGATCCTCCACCAGATGAGTGACCTGGTGGGGTTTCCGGGTCTCTTCACCAACTTCGACATGATCGCAGTGCTGGGGCTCGCGTGGCTGGTGGTGATCCTGAGCTTCTTCATCCTCGCCGTGCAGCTGTTTGTGACGCTGATCGAGTTCAAGCTGACGACGCTCGCCGGGTTCGTGCTCGTTCCATTCGCGCTCTGGGGCAAGACGGCTTTCCTCGCCGAGCGGGTGCTCGGGAGTGTCGTGTCCGCGGGCATCAAGATCCTGGTGCTGGCGGTGATCGTCGGCATCGGGACGGGGCTCTTCGGTCAGTTCACGGTACCGGCGGGGCAGACGCTCACGATCAACAATGCGCTCGCGACCATGCTCGCGGCGCTGGCACTCCTCGGGCTCGGCATCTACGGACCGGGTATTGCGACGGGGTTGGTTTCGGGTGCGCCGCAGCTCGGCGCCGGGGCAGCTGCGGGAACCGGCCTCGCTGCCGGTGGTGTCGCCCTGGCGGCCGGTGCGGCGGCAGTTGGCGCCGGCGCGGGCGCCTATCGTCTGGCGGCACGCGGCATTGGCGCCGCGGTGCGGTCGCAGGGCACGGGGACGGGTGGTGACGGCGCCTCGCGGGGCGGAGTCGCCGGCGGACCGTCACCGGCCGGAGAAGGCAAAGCGCAGTCTTCCGGCGCGCCGACCTGGGCGCAGCGCCTGCGCTCGAATGTCTCCCGCGGGTCGAGGACGGCGGCGCACACCGTGCGCTCGGCCGATCGGCCCGGCGGTGGCGTCCATCCAAACTTGAGCGAGAAGAGGGACGAATGATGCGGTTCAAGCGAGCGAGCGTGCGCTACTCGAAAACGCCGGTGCCTGAAACCCCCTACCAGACCGCTCTGCAACTCTGGGACGAGCGGATCGGCTCGGCACGCGTGCAGGCGAGAAATTGGCGGGTCATGGCGTTTGGGTCGCTCGCGCTGGCGTTTCTCATGGCCGGCGGGCTCGTCTGGTACTCGGCGCGATCAACGATTACGCCCTACGTCGTCGAGGTCGGGAAAGCCGGGCGGGTGATCGGCGTCGGGCCTGCCGTGCAGGCCTATCAGCCGCGGAATGCGGAGATCGCCTACTTCCTCTCGCGCTTCATCCAGGACGTGCGCTCGGTGCCCTTGGATCCCGTCGTGCTGCGGCAGGACTGGCTCGAGGCCTATGACTTTGTGACGCCCCGCGGCGCGGAGATCCTGAACGCGTACGCGCGCGCGAACAATCCCTTTGCGCACGTCGGACATCGCACCGTGACCGTTCAGGTGAGGAGCATCGTCCGGATCTCCCGACGCTCGTTCCAGGCGCAGTGGACCGAGCAGACGTTCGCGAACGGAACGCCCGTCTCGACGACTCGCTGGACGGGGATTCTCACGATCGTGATCCATCCGCCGCACGATGTCGTTTCCTTAAGCAAGAACCCGCTGGGCATCTACATCGATGGGCTCGATTGGAGTCGTGACTTAAACACCGTGCAATCCACCGGAGGCCTCAAGTGACTGCAGAGCATCGCGTTTCCGTGCCGCATCTTGTGGCGTTGATCGCCGCCGGTAGTGTCCTCGCCGGCTGCGCCAGCCCGCGTCCCGTGCGCAGCATTCCGCTCAACCACTTCGTCGCGGCGCAGCGGATCCCCAGTCCACCGGCGCCCGTGAAGATCATCGAGGTGCCGCAGGCGCTGCCGCTCCCGGGACAGCTCAAATTCTCGCCGGACTTGCTGCCGCCGCCGCGCAAGGCGACGAATCCAAAGCAGGCGGTGCGAGCGGCCAACGCGGCGGCGCTCATCCAGCCGTCACGCTCCGCGTTCGTCAACGCAATGCAGATCTGGCCCTACACCCCGGGGGCGCTCTATCAGGTCTACACGAGTCCGGAACGGGTCACGGATATCGCGCTGCAGAAGGGCGAGCACCTGATCTCCGTCTCCGCGGGGGACACGGTGCGCTGGGTGATCGGGGATACGACGAGCGGTCAGGGCGCGGATCAGCGGGAGCACATTCTCGTGAAGCCCATCGAGGCGGGACTGCACACGAATCTCGTCATCAACACCACGCGCCGCACGTATCACCTCGAGCTCGTCTCGACGCCGAGGACCTGGATGGCCTCCGTGTCCTGGCGCTACCCGCTCGAGCAGTTGATGGCGCTGCGTGCCACGAACGAGAGTGCCCGGCGTGCCGAGCCGGTTGCGATGCGGGTCGATCTGTCGCGGCTGAGATTTGGTTACGCGATCTCGGGCGATCATCCGTCCTGGCGTCCGGTGCGTGCGTTCGATGACGGGAGGCGGGTCTACATCCAGTTTCCACCCGGGATCGGCGAGGGCGAGATGCCGCCGCTCTTCATCCTGGGGCCGAAAGGCCAGAGCGAACTCGTGAATTATCAGGTCCGGCCGCCGTACTACATCGTCGACCGGCTCTTCGCGGCGGCGGAGCTGCGCTTGGGCGCGGCTCCACAGCAGATCGTGCGCATCACGCGGACCGGACTCCCGCGGGGCGCGGGGAGGCCGGGAGGCGGCTCGTGACTGAGCAGCCCGAGGACGCACCGGAGAGCGGCGCGCTGCTGGGGGTGGCGAAGAAGGAGGACGCGGCGGCCTTGCAGCTGCGTGAGAGGCCTCGGCCGGTCACGCGCCTGAATCGGAAGATGCTCGCGGGGATCCTGGCGGTGTTCGCGATCGCGGTGCTGATCGCCGCCATGGTGGGGCTCAGGCGGCCGAGGCCGAACAGTCCCATCGAGCAGCCCCAGGCCACCGGTCCCGAGCACGTCGCGCATGCGGAAGGGCTTGCGGCGATGCCACGCACCTATTCCGGCATCCGCACGGTCCCGCAGCTCGGGGCGCCGGCCGGGGAATTCGGTCCGGCGGTCGTCCAGGAGGAGCGCGCCGCCGCAATCCCGGAGCTTCCCGAGCGACCGAGCTTCGCGCCGAGTCCGCAGGAGGACGCGATCCGCGCGCAGCGCCTGCAGCAGCAACGCGAGGCGCAGGCCGCGGCGAAGGCGCAGCTCTTCGTGCATCTACGAGAGCAGCCGGCTGCGATATCGAGCTCGGCA
>JAJYTX010000240.1 GCA_021792815.1 Pseudomonadota bacterium | reverse complement strand
AGCCCAGACCGGGCGCGCGGTACTTGATGGCGCCCGGTGCGACCTGACCGCGGATGGCCAGAATGGAGAAGATCGCCTCCACCACACCGGCCGCGCCGAGCAGATGCCCCGTCATCGATTTGGTGGAGCTCACCGCGAGGCGATACGCGTGCTCGCCGAAGGCACGCTTGAGCGCGACGGTCTCGGCCTTGTCACCGGCGGGCGTCGAGGTTGCGTGCGCGTTGACGTACTGCACGTCCGTCGGATTCAATCCGGCATCCTTCATCGCGTTGACCATCGAGAGGCGCGCGCCTTCGCCGTCTTCCGGCGGCAGCGTGATGTGGTAGGCATCGCCGCTCATCCCGAAACCGACCAGCTCGGCATAGATACGCGCCCCGCGGGCCCGCGCGTGCTCGAGTTCCTCGAGGATCACGGCCCCGCCGCCATCGCTCAGCACGAACCCATCCCGGTCCCGGTCCCACGGTCGACTGGCCTCGGTCGGCGCTTCGTTGCGCCGCGACAGCGCCTTCGCCTGGGCGAAGCTCGCCAGCCCGCACACGGTGGTCGCCATCTCGCCACCGCCGGCGATCAGCACGTCGGCATCGCCGTACTGGATGGTGCGCATCGCCAGGCCGATGGCATGGGTCGAGGTGGTGCAGGCCGTCACCACCCCGAGATTCGGGCCCTTGATCCCGTAGCGGATCGACAGATGTCCCGAGATCATGTTGATGATGCTCGCGGGCACGAAGAACGGCGAGATCTTGCGGGGATTGGCGGCCTTGACCACCTCGCCGTACTCTCTCTCGATGGTGCCGAGCCCGCCGATGCCCGCGCCGCAGACCGCACCGCAGCGCGTGACATCCGCCTTGGAGAAATCGATCCCGGAGTCCTCGACCGCCTGAATACCCGCGGCGACGCCGTAGTGCATGAACTCGTCCATGCGCCGCTGTTCCTTCGAGTCGAAATACCGGTCGATGTCGAAATCGCGGACATGCCCGCCGAAGCGCACCGGGAACGCCGACACATCGAAGCGGGTGACCGGCCCGATGCCGCTCTCGCCCGCGAGGATGGCCTTCCACGCCGTCTCGACCGCGCTGCCCACCGGCGACACGATGCCCAACCCCGTCACGACCACTCGACGCTTGCTCACACGCTGCCTGTCTTCTGGATGATTGAGAGTTTCGAACCCTGCCGCCCGGTCGCGCGGCACGGCACGCCGGCGCGCGACCGCCCGCCGCGGCTCAGGCCTTGTTGCGGCGCTCGTTGATGTAATCGATCGCCTGCTGGACCGTGGTGATCTTCTCGGCATCCTCGTCCGGGATCTCGATCTCGAATTCTTCTTCGAGCGCCATGACCAGCTCGACGGTATCGAGCGAATCGGCGCCGAGATCATCGACGAACGAGGCGTCATTGGTCACCTGCTCCTGCTTGACGCCAAGCTGCTCGGCCACGATGGCTTTGACCTGCTGCTCAACTGTGCTCATTAAGGTGGGTCCTTATGCATGGGTGAATGAACTATGCGCTCCCCCGCGCCACCTCGAAGGGTGCGGCAGGGGGCGCGGTATTTTAGGGGAACACCCCTCGGGCCGCCACTCGCTATTGCAGACCGTGAGTGGCTGATTTTCCTGATGAATTCTTTCGCTCCCGGGCGCGAGCCCCTGGCGTGGCCACCGCGACCGCGCCCCGGCCACGCCTCAGGGCATGTACATCCCGCCATTGACGTGCAGCGTTTCACCGGTGATGTACCCGGCCTGAGGCGAGGCGAGAAACAGCACCGCCGCAGCCACATCCTCCACCGACCCGAGCCGCCCCGCCGGAATCTGCGTGAGCAGCGCCGTACGCTGCTCCTGCGCCAGGGTGCGCGTCATATCGGTGTCGATGAATCCCGGGGCCACCGCATTGACGGTGATGCCACGCGAGGCGACCTCCTTGGCGAGGGACTTGGTGAAACCGAGCAGCCCCGCCTTGGCGGCCGCGTAGTTGGCCTGGCCCGGATTTCCCGTGAGCGCGACCACCGAAGTCAGGTTCACGATCCGGCCGTGGCGCTCTTTCATCATCCGCCTCAGGCAGGCTTTGGTCAGGCGGAACACCGAGGTGAGATTGGTGGCGATCACCTGGTCCCAATCCTCGGGCTTCATGCGCAGCAGCAGCGCATCACGCGTCACGGCCGCGTTGTTGACCAGAATGGTCGGCATCTCACCGGCGGCCTCGAGCTGCGCGAGCAACGCCTCGATCGAGGCGGCCTGCGCCACGTCGAGCTGCGCGCCGCGGCCCGCGTACCCCTCGCCGCAGAGCAGGGCGGTGATGGCCGCGGCTCCTTCGGGCGAGGTCGCCGTACCGATCACGCGCGCGCCCGCCCGGCCGAGCGCCAGCGCAATGGCGCGGCCGATTCCGCGGGAAGCGCCCGTGACGAGCGCGGTGTCATTGGCAAGCATCGATGGTCTCCGGCCCGGCCACGGGGCCAGGCGCTGATCAACCGCTGAACTCAACGGGTCGCCGTCAGCGCTTCCTCGAGCGACGCCGCGTCCTCGAGTGCGAGGCATGCCAGGTCGGGACGGCGCTCGATGCGCCGGTTGAGCGCGGTGAGCACCTTGCCCGGCCCGCACTCGATGAGCTGTCCCAGACCCCGCGAGGCGAGCGCGCGCACCGTCTGCGACCAGCGCACCGGGCTCGAGAGCTGGCGCACGAGCAACGCCCGCAGCGCCTCGGGATCCTCATGAGGCTGCGCGTCCACGGCGCTCACGAACGGCAGGCGCGGCGCGCACAGCGCGACCGAGGCGAGCGCCTGCCCGAGCCGCTCGCCCGCCGGACCCATGAGGCGGCTGTGCGAGGGCACGCTGACGGGCAGTATGACCGCCCGCTTGGCACCACGGGCCTTGGCGAGGCCGATGGCGCGCTCGACGGGCCCGCGCTCCCCGGCGATGACCACCTGACCCGGCGCATTGAAATTGACCGCCTCGACCACCCCGCCCGCGGCCGCCTCTCGGCAGGACTCGATGACCGCATCGTCCTCGAGGCCGAGAATCGCCGCCATGGCGCCACTGCCCAGCGGGACCGCCTCCTGCATGGCCCGCCCCCGGAAACGCACCAGCTCGATGGCGGCGGCGAACTCGAGCGCGCCGGCGGCGACCAGCGCCGAAAACTCCCCGAGGCTGTGGCCGGCGACCACGGCGGGCTCGCTGCCGCCGAGGGCACGCCACACTCTGAAGGTCGCAATGCCCGCGGCGAGCATCGCCGGCTGGGTACACTCCGTGGTGTTGAGCTGCTCGGCCGGCCCTTCGGCCGCGAGCTGCCACAGGTCGTAGCCGAGCACGCCCGAGGCTTCGGCAAAGGTCTCGCGGATCAGGCGCCCGGATTCGGCCGAGACCAGGCCGCCCAACATGCCGACCGATTGTGAGCCCTGTCCCGGAAAGACGAAGCCGAATGCCATGACGTCCCCGCGTGCCGTAAAACGATCAGTATACCCGGTAGCGCTGCGGTCGGGGCCGGGCGGCTGGCGCCGTGGAGGAACCGCCGCGCGAGACGCCGGTCGAACCCGGGCGGCGCCCCGAGTAAGGCCACTCGGGGCCTCGGAGCCTGCATTTGTTATCATCGTGGGATTGCGCCCCGACGCGCCCCTGACGCACCATCCACCATGCCACAGCGAATGCACCCCCGTCTTGGACGCTCGAGATGGACCCTGCCGCGCGAGGCGCGCGGCTTCACGCTCATCGAGATCATGGTGGTCGTGGTCATCATCGGCCTGCTGGCCGCGGTCATCGTGCCGACGGTGATCAACAAGGTCGACGAGGCCCGCGTGGCCAAGGCGAAGGAAGACATCGAATCCATCGAGGAGGCGCTGCAGACCTACCGGATGGACAATTCGGTCTATCCGACCACCGACCAGGGCCTGGAGGCGCTCATCCGCAAGCCGAACGACCCCTCGATCACGCACTGGAATGGTCCGTACCTGCAGCGCCTGACCAAAGACCCCTGGGGCCACGCCTATCATTACGTCTATCCCGGCACGCACGGGCAGCCCTATGACCTGTACACCCTCGGCGCCAACGATCAGCCGGGCGGCAAGGGCGTCGATGCCACGATCGGCAACTGGAACATCGGCGATTGAGCGTATGCGGGGCGCGCGCGCGCGACGCGCCCGGGGGTTCACGCTGATGGAGATGCTGGTGGTCGTCGCGATCATCGGCATCGTCGCCGGGGGCGTGCTGCTGTCGTTGAACCTGACGGGGCGCGATCCGCAGCTGAAAACCGAGAGCCGCCGGCTGCTCGCGCTGATGCGCTACGCGCACGACCAGGCGCAGCTGCAGACCCGCGATTACGGCATCGTGTTCACGCGCCACGGTTATCAGTTCGTGGTGTATTCGGTGCGCCACGCCGTGTGGCGTCCGGTCAGCGAGGACGATGCGCTGCGCAGGCGCACGCTGCCGGGCGGCCTGCGGTTCAGGCTGACGGTGGACGCGCGGCCGATCGTGCTGCGCGAGCACCGTGATCGGCACCCCGGCGCCCTCGTCCCGCAGGTGATGCTGTTCTCGAGCGGCGATCTGTCCTCGTTCCGGATCACCATCGATCGGGAAAGCGCCGGGAGCAGCATCACGCTCGATCAGAACCAGAACGGCCGGATCGTCGAGAAACCCATGGTGGTCCGCGGAACATGAGGCGCGACGGCTTCACGCTGATCGAAGTGCTGGTCGCCCTCGCCATCGTGACGATCGGCATGGCCGCGGTGCTCGAGGCGCTCACCTCCTCGGCCAACGCCGCCGTGTATCTTCGCCACAAGACCTTCGCCGAGTGGGTCGCGCTCAATCAGGTCGAGCGCGTCAGACTCTCCGGGGCCTTTCCCGCCACCGGGACCTCGAACGGCCACGTGCACTTCGCCAAGCGGCGCTGGCAGTGGCGGCAGAAGGTGAGTCAGACACGGGTGCCGGGCGTCGAGCGGATCGTGGTCGACGTGAAGCCCGCCGGCCACGCGCACGGGGCTCGCAAGAACTGGTATGCCACGGTTACCGGCTACATCGGCAATGCCCTCGCGCCGGCCAATGTACCCGAACCGCAGTGGAATCCGGGCACATGACCCACCCGCATCACACCGCGCGACCTGCCCGGCGCGGCGCGCGCGGCTTCACGCTGATCGAGCTGCTGGTGGCGCTGTTCGTCGCCGCGGTGATGTTCGCCATCGGCTATGGCGCGATCAGCCAGGCGCTGCGCAACCGCGGCGCGATCCGCCGCAATCAGCGCCAGCTGCTCGCCCTGCAGAGCGCGCTGCGCGTCATGGAGCAGGATTTCGTGCAGCTCGCCCCGCGGCCGATCCGCTCGCCCGAGGGCCAGGGCTGGCTGCCGGCGCTGCTCGCGACGCCCTCCGGTTCCGGCTCAT
>JAJYTX010000239.1 GCA_021792815.1 Pseudomonadota bacterium | reverse complement strand
CCGAGGAAACCGGCACCTGCGTCGGAGGCGCCGTGGGCTACCAGGTGCGTTTCACGGATCGCACCGGGCCCGGTTGCCGCGTGAAGCTGATGACCGACGGCATCCTGCTCAAGGAGCTGGAAGGCGACCGGGAGCTGCGCCGTTACGACACGCTGATCATCGACGAGGCGCACGAGCGCAGCCTCAACATCGATCTGCTGCTGGGTGTTCTGAAGGGGCTGCTGCCGCGCCGCCCCGATCTGAAGCTCATCGTGACCTCGGCGACCATCGATCCGGGCAGGTTCGCCGAGTTCTTCGGCGGCGCGCCGGTGATCGAGGTCTCCGGCCGCGGCTTTCCGATCGAGGTGCGCTATCGCCCGCTGGTGGCAGAAGACGAAGACGCCGCGGAGCTGTCGCTCCCCGAGGGCGTCGTGGCGGCCGTGCGCGAGCTCGATGCCAGCCGCCGCCTCGATACCCTGGTGTTCCTTCCCGGAGAGAAGCATATCCGCGAGGCCGCGGACGCCCTGGCCAGGGCCGGACTGCCGGATACCGAGATCCTGCCGCTCTATGCGCGGCTGTCCGCCGCCGAGCAGGCGCGGATCTTCCACGGACACACGCGGCGGCGGGTGATCCTCTCGACCAATGTCGCCGAGACTTCCCTCACCGTGCCGGGCATCCGTCATGTCATCGATTCGGGGCTCGCCCGCATCAGCCGCTACAGCGCGCGCGGCAAGGTGCAGCGGCTGCACATCGAGCGCATCTCCAAGGCGAGCGCGGACCAGCGCAGGGGGCGCTGCGGCCGCGAAGCCGAAGGCATCTGCATCCGTTTGTACTCCGAGGAGGACTTCAACGCCCGTGAAGCGTACACCGCGCCGGAAGTGCTGCGCACCCACCTCGCAAGCGTGATCCTGCGCATGGCGGCGCTCGAACTCGCACCGCCCGAGTGCTTCCCGTTCCTCGACCCGCCGGATACACGGCTGATCAACGACGGGGTCCGGCTGCTCGAGGAACTGCAGGCAATGAACGGGCGGCAGGTGACGGCTCTCGGGCGCAAGATGGCCGCCGTGCCGCTCGATCCGCGGCTCGGGCGGATGCTGCTGGCGGCCTCCCGCCTGGGATGCCTTGCGGAGATGCTGATCATCGCCGCGTTTCTCGAGGCGCAGGATCCGCGCGAGCGGCCAGCGGAGTTGCAACAGCAGGCCGATCAGAAGCATGGCCTGTTCGCGGATGCGCGCTCCGATTTCCTCACGGTGCTCAATCTCTGGAGGGCGTTCGGCGAACAGGCCGCGGCTGTCTCGGGCAACCAGCTGCGCAAGTGGTGCCGCGAGCATTTTCTGTCGTTTCTGCGCATGCGCGAGTGGCAAGACCTGCACGCGCAGCTCTCGCTGAGCGCCCGGGAGCTCGATCTGCGGCCGAATCAACTGCCGGCGGCGTATGCGCCGCTGCACCAGGCCATCCTCACCGGTTTTCTCGGCTCCATCGGCAGCCTCAATGAGCGGCGCGAGTACGAGGGTCCGCGCGCCCTGCGCTTCGTGATCGCGCCGGGCACGCCGCTCGCCGCCAGACCGCCCAAATGGGTCGTTGCAGGAAGTCTCCTCGAAACGACGCGGGTTTACGCGCGCATGGTGGCGGCGGTCGAGCCGGCCTGGATCGAGCGCGCGGCGGCGCATCTTCTGAAACACCACTACAGTGAGCCGCACTGGGTCGAGCGCCGCGGGTTCGTGGGCGCGTTCGAGAGCATATCGCTCTATGGGCTGACGCTGGCGTCGCGGCGGCGGGTCGATTACGGGCGGGTCGCCCCGAAGGAGGCGCGGGAGATCTTCATCCGCGAGGCGCTGATCGATCCGGAGCAGGGGCCGCCCCGGCAGGTGGTGCAGGCCGCGTTTCTGCAGGCCAACCGTGCGCTGCGCCGGCAGGTCGAGCAGCTCGAAGCGAAGATCCGCCGTCGCGACATCCTCGCCGGCGAGCAGCGCCAGCTCGAGTTCTACGCCGCGAGAATCCCCGAGACGGTGAGTTCGGTGACGGCTTTCAACCGCTGGCGTCTCGAGGCGGAACGGCGCGAGCCGAAAGTCCTGTACCTGTCGCGGGCCGATTTGATGCTGCGCGAGGTGACTGAAATCGACGAGCGCCGATTCCCCGCGACGCTCACCGTCGGCGGCAACCGACTGCCGCTGTGCTACCGCTTCGAACCGGCGGAGCCCGATGACGGGGTCACGCTCGCGGTGCCCGACCTGTTGCTCGAAGCACTCGATCCGGATCGATTGGCGTGGCTGGTGCCGGGCTGGCGGCTGGAGAAAATCATTGCGGTGCTGCGCGAGTTGCCGAAAAGCCAGCGCAAGCTCCTGGTGCCGGTCCCGGAACACGCGCGTCAGGCGCTCGAGGAGTTCGGTGCGGCCGGCGAAGACGCTCTGCCGGGATTTTACGCGACGCTGGCACAGTGGGTCTCAAGGCGCACCGGGATCCAGGTGGACGCGGCGCAGCTCGCGGCGCTGCCTCTGCCGGCTCATCTGACCCTGAACATCCGGGTGGTCGACGCGCAGAACAACGTGGTGGCCGAGGGCCGGGACGTCACGGCACTCAGACGGAAGCTGCGCTCATTGCCCGTTGCGCCCGCGATCCGCGCGGGCCAGTCCGCGGCGAACGCGACGTTGCATCGCATTTGGGATTTCGGCGAGCTGCCTGTGGCGCGGGAAGTGCACAGAAGCGCTCTGCGGCTGACCGTCTATCCGACCCTCGAAGACCGCCGGAGTGGTGTTGCGTTGATCGAAGCGCGTGATGCGGCGTCGGCGGAGCTGATGCTGCGCGGCGGCGCGGCCCGCCTGGCGCTGCTCGTGCTGCCTCAGCAGGCCAGATACTGGCAGCGACGTGTCGGCGAGGACCGGGAACTCGTGCTGTCGAGCGCGGGATTCAACCTGGCGCAGTCGCTGGGGGAGGCGGTCACGCAACGCATCTTTCAGGACTGCTTTGCGGCGCCGGAGGCGCCTGCGCCGCGCAGCGCGCAAGCCTTCACGGAGCGAGTGCAGCAGGGACGGGTCAGGCTGGAGGAAGTCGGAGGCCAGGTGACGAACACGGTGAAGGCGGTGTTCAGAGAGTGGCGCGCGGTACGCGCGGCGCTCGATGCGGGGCGATCCGCCCGGCCAGGCTCCGTCTGTGCCGACATCGAGGCGCAGCTCGCCTCGCTGCTGCCGCCGGATTTCATCGAGTCAACGCCGCGGCCGTGGTTCGGTCACCTGGCACGTTATCTCCAGGCGGCTTCGCGGCGGCTTGCCCGGCTGCCGGCCGGCGCGCAGCGGGACACCGGACTGGCGGCCCGAGTCGCGTCCTGGGCCGCGCAGTGGCAGCAGCTGCGCGCGGCTCGATTCGTCGCCGACGCGCGCCCGGAACTCGATCTGTTGCGGTGGATGATCGAGGAGCTGCGTGTGTCATTCTTTGCCCAGGAGCTGCGTACCGCCGTCACTGTGTCGGAACGGAGACTCGCCGAGCAGGCCGAAAGGGCCAGGGCAGAGGCGAAGACGTCTTGAGCGCCGTTTCTTTCCCGTGTACCCCCGGCAGTCCGGCGCGCGGCCCGAGGGCCGCGACCGGTCCGCTCAGGGCTTGTGGCCACGCAGGGCGCCGCAACCGGTTGCAGGCCTGCACCGCACGTGAGCGGCCCCGGCTGCGAGGCGCCGGTGCCGGCCGTGGAGGTCTGCGGGCGACCGGCCGCCCGTGGCGCTGTCCGGGCGACGGCCACTACGGCAGATGCGCGCGGGCGAGGTATTCCTCGCTGCGCATCTCGACGAGGCGGCTTGCCGTGCGCTGAAACTCGAATCGGAGACGCTCGCCGCGATACAGCTCATGCGGGGCCGCGGCGGCCGATACGACCAGCTTGACGCCCCGGTCGTAGAGTTCGTCGACCAGGGCGATGAAGCGCCGGGCCTCATCGTTGCGCCGCTCCTCGAGCAGCGGCACATCGGAGATGATCACCGCCGGGTAGTCGCGTGCGATCTCGATGTAGTCCTCCTGACTGCGCGGACCGTCGCACAGCGCCTGGAAATCGAACCACACGACCCTGTCGCTCTGGCGGACAACCGCAATCGGTCTGCCTTCGATCTCGATGCTCCCGCCCAGGGAGTCCTCGTGCTCGCAGAGTTGCGCGAACAAGGCGCGCAGCCGCTCGGGCGTGGCGCTGTCGGCGGACGCGAGGTAGGTGCCCGCCTGGGTGAGCTGGCGCAAGCGGTAGTCGCTGCCGCCGTCGATGGCCAGGACCTCGGTATGACGCTCGATGAGCCGGATCGCGGGCACGAAGCGCTGGCGCTGCAGGCCGTTGCGGTACAGTTCGGCGGGTGGGCAGTTGGACGTTGCGACCAGTGTCACGCCGCGCCGGAACAGACCCTGGAACAGCCCGCCGAGGATCATGGCGTCGGCGATGTCGGTCACGAACAGCTCGTCGAAGCACAGCACCCGGGTCTCGCGGGCGATCCGCTCCGCCACGATTTCCAGCGGCGAGTCGACATCCCTGAGGGTCTTCAGCTCGCCGTGGACCTCGTGCATGAAGCGGTGGAAATGCCGGCGCCGCCGCTCGGGCAGCGGCAGGCTGTGGAAGAACAGGTCCATCAGCCAGGTCTTGCCCCGTCCGACAGGGCCCCAGAGATACAGCCCGCGCTCGGGCGGTCGCGGCAGACGGTCCGTCAGCCGTCGCAGCAGTCGCCGGCCGATGGGCCGGTCCGAGTGGGCGCCGATCAGACGGCTGCGCAGATCCTCCAGGCGCTGCAGCGCGGCGAGTTGCGCCCGGTCCTCGCCGAAGCCCCGCTCGTTCAGTTGCCGCGAGTACGCCTCGCGCAGCGTTCCGGCGCCGTGACCGTCCAAGCCTCTGCCCCGATCAGCTCGAGAGGTCCGTACGGTGGCGCAGGCGCGCCGACGCCCAAGGCGCATCGGGCGCGTCCCTGCCCGGCGCGGACGGGCTGGCCGCGGCCGAGCCGACATCGGCTCGAAGCTTCCGACCACCCGGTGTGTGAGAGGGCGATTGTTTCATCGTTCTGGCACGTTGGTGCTGATGAGGGCGGTGCCCCTAGCGGCGCGGTGATCGCAGTGGCGTCCCGATTGCCCGGATCAGCCCTCCGAGGACAGTGGCAGCCTGAACGGCATCCTCATCACGTGTGTTCGAATGCGCACGGGCGCGCAACGTGCCCGCACGATGGCCGGAGTTTTGTCAAGGAATGCACCCGCCTGCGCCAGTTGTTACAAGTATCCTACTCTGCTACCATCTTTTTTTCGACTATCGGTTTGACACGAAGCGGAGCGCGTACGGCGTTGGACGAGACGGTGCAGAGAAAGGTGCGGAGCGACGCTCAGACGGCGCTCAGCGGTCTGCTGTTCGACGGCATGACGATCATGGCGGGGGGCT
>JAJYTX010000238.1 GCA_021792815.1 Pseudomonadota bacterium | reverse complement strand
AGCGGCCCCGGAGTTCTGCGGAACGCTGCGTATCGCGCCGGTGCGCATGCGCATGATGCCCGAGCTGCAGCACCCGGACCCCGACGGCTGCGGTGATCCGCGGCTGTTTCCCGGACTCACCCTGGAGTTCGTGACGGCCGAGGGTGTGCTCGTGCCGCTGCAGCGCGGCCATATCGTCCGGGAAGCCAATCCGGGCCGCACGCCGAGTTTCTGGTGCGTCATCCCGCAGTTTGGGCGGGTGTGGCGCAATCCCGGCGATGGCGGTTGGTCGACCGCCGCGTTTGCGCTGATGCTCGTCAGTCACTGCGACACTCATGCGCACCAGGGCCTCGCCCGGTTCCGCTACAAGGATCGCCAGGTGAGCGGTCTCGAGTTTCAGTTCGTGCAGCAGACCGCCCCGTATCTGCTGAAGCAGCACTTCGTCGCATGGGGAACCGCCGAGGTCCGCTGGCTCGAGCCGCGCTCGGCAGAGCAGGCGGCGCAGCGCACGCAGGCGCTCGCGGAGCGAGGGCGGCGTCTGCCACACAGGCCGCTCAACGATCTTGCCCGGGAGTTCCAGCGGGGGCGGCTCAACGAATTCGGGGCGCCGGTACGCGAGCAGTGGCGGGTGCAGACCGGGCTGGTGCGCGACGGCATCCTGTACTATCAGGAGGCGCGCACACCATACGGCAACTATCCGTATCCGCTCGAGATGCGTTTCGGGGTCCGCTCGATCCTCAAGGGCATCGCCGTGCCGCTGGCGCTGCTGCGCCTTGCGCAACTCTACGGACCGTATGTGCTGACGCTGAAGGTCGGCGAGTACCTCGAGGGGCTCGATCCGAAGTACCGTCGGGTGCGCTTCATCGATGCGGCCAACATGGCGAGCGGCTTCGGCGGCGAGGGCAGCTGGAAAACCCATCCAAACGACCCGGAGGACGGTTATCTCGGCGGTGCCTATGACGAATGGATGGCGGCGCGCGCTCACGAGGATAAGCTGCGGCAGATTGCCGCCCGCGACCGCCCCTATCCCTGGGAGCCGGGTACCGTGGTGCGCTACCGCGATCAGGACTACTACCTGCTCGGTGCGGCCATCGACCGGTTCCTGAAGGCCGTGCGCGGGCCGCAGGCCGACGTCTGGGACATGCTGAGAAGCGAGGTGTTCAAGCCGATCGGCATCCCCGATGCGCCCGTGGTGAGGACGCGGGAAGCCGACGGCAGGCGCGGCATCCCGTGGTTCCATGCGGGCTACTACCCGCTGCTCGATGATCTCGGCAAGATCGCGCTGCTCTATCAGAATCGCGGCGCGGCCGGCTCACGCCAGATCCTGCACCGGGGCCTCACCGAGGATCTGCTCAACGCCAGGGACGCGCTGGTGCAGAGCGGCGATGCGTCGCTCGGTCTGCCGGCAGGCGCCGAGCGCGGACCGAAGACCGGTCATCTCTACAAGATGGGCTTTCACTTCACTCCCTACGTGGGTGCGGTGAGCGGCCGGCAGTATTTCCTGCCGACCATGCGCGGCTGGGGAGAGAACGAGGTCGTGTTGTATCCGAATTCGCTGATCACGATCCGCATCGCCAAGGTCGGACAGGTGCCGCCCGGGGAGAGCGCCCATTCGGGCGCCGGCACCCGCACGATCCGCATGGTGGATCGCATGGCGCCGTTCTGAGGCGGTGAGGCCGGCCCGATGCGCTACTCCCTGGTGAACCTGGCGCGCCAGGCCTTGCGCGGACACCGCGGCTGGCCGCCGGCGTGGCGGGACGCTGCGCCGAAGCCCGCCTACGAGGTGATCGTCGTCGGCGGGGGCGGGCACGGACTGGCGACCGCGTATTATCTGGCGAAGGTGCACGGCCTGAGCGACGTCGCGGTGCTCGAGAAAGGTTGCATCGGTCTCGGCAACGCCGGGCGCAACACCACCATCATCCGCTCCAACTATCTGCTGGCGGGAAACAACCCCTTCTACGAGTTCTCGCTGCGGCTGTGGGAGGGCCTGGAGCGGGATCTCAACTACAACGTGATGGTGAGTCAGCGTGGCGTGCTCAACCTGTTTCACTCGGATGCGCAACGCGATGCGTACGTTCGCCGCGGCAACGCCATGCGCCTGCACGGGGTCGACGCCGAGCTGCTCGGGCGCGAGGAAGTCAGACGCGTGCTGCCGATCCTGGATTTCGAGAACGCCCGCTTTCCGATCCAGGGAGGATTGCTGCAGCGCCGCGGCGGCACCGCGCGGCACGATGCGGTCGTGTGGGGGTATGCCCGGGCGGCGAGCGGGCTGGGAGTGGACATCATCCAGAATTGCGAAGTGACGGGCTTCGTGCGCCAGGGCACGCGGATCGGCGGCGTGCGCACGACGCGAGGCGACATCCGGGCGGGCAAGGTCGCCGTTGCGGTCGCTGGGCACTCCTCGCAGGTGGCGGCGATGGCGGGGCTGAGGCTGCCGATCGAGAGCCACGTGCTGCAGGCGTTCGTTTCGGAGGCGGTCAAGCCGTTCCTGCCCTGCGTGGTGACCTTCGGGGCGGGGCATTTCTACGCCAGTCAGTCCGACAAGGGCGGACTGGTGTTCGGCGGCGACCTCGATGGATACAACTCCTATGCGCAGCGCGGCAATCTGCCGGGCGTCGAGGACGTGTGTTCGAGCGGCATGGCGCTGCTGCCGATGATCGGGCGGCTGCGGCTGCTGCGCTCCTGGGGCGGAATCATGGACATGTCGATGGACGGCTCGCCGATCATCGATCGCGCGCCGCTCGAAGGTCTCTATCTGAATGCCGGCTGGTGTTATGGCGGGTTCAAGGCGACGCCGGCCTCGGGATATTGTCTGGCTCACCTGCTCGCCCGCGGCGAGAGCCACGAGCTGGCGCGCGCCTTCCGCCTCGATCGTTTCGCGAGCGGAGATCTGCTCGATGAGAAGGGGCAGGGACCGCAGCCGAATCTGCACTGACGGCGGCCGGATGCGTATCGAATGCCCTTTCTGCGGTGAGCGCGATCTCAGCGAGTTCACCTGCCTCGGGGCGGCCGGCCGGCCGCATCCGGCCGGTGACGGGGAGGACGGGCAGGCGCGGCTTCTCGATGCCGTATACCTGCGCGAGAATGCCGCCGGAGCACACCGCGAGCTGTGGTATCACACGTTCGGCTGCCGCAGCTGGCTGCAGGTGACCCGCGACACCCGCACGCACGAGATCCTCGCGGTGCGTCTCGCCCGCGGACCGGGTGCGGCATGAGCACGCACCGGATCGAGGGCGAGGGGGCGATTCAGCGCGACACGACGCTCTCGTTCCGCTTCGATCGCAGGGACTACAGCGGACATCCGGGTGACACCCTCGCCTCGGCGCTGCTCGCCGCCGGCGTCAGGCTGATGGGGCGCTCGTTCAAATATCATCGGCCGCGCGGACTGCTGGGCGCCGGTTCCGAGGAGCCGAACGCGCTGGTCGAACTGCGTGAGGGTGCACGTCGCGAGCCGAACACGCGCGCCACGATGATCGAGCTGTTCGAGGGTCTGGAGGCGTGCAGCCAGAACCGCTGGCCCTCTCTCGGCTTCGATGTCGGTGCGGTCAACTCCCGGCTGGCGTCGCTCTTGGTCGCCGGCTTTTACTACAAGACCTTCATGTGGCCCGCGGCCTTGTGGGAAAGGCTGTACGAGCCGGCGATCCGGCGCGCCGCGGGGCTCGGCCGCGTCAGCCTCGAGGCCGATCCGGACACCTACGAGAAGGCGCACGCGTTCTGCGACCTGCTGGTGATCGGCGCGGGCGCGGCGGGTCTCGCCGCGGCATTGACCGCCGGGCGCGCCGGCGCGCGTGTCATGGTCTGCGACGAGGATTTTCTGCTTGGCGGACGCCTGAATGGGGATCGCCATGAAATCGACGGCGAGCCCGGTGCGCTCTGGGCCGCGCGCACGGTGGCCGAGCTGCGCAGCCTCGCCGAGGTGCGGCTGATGGCGCGCACCACGGTTTTCGGAGTGTATGACGGCAATACTTACGGCGCGCTCGAGCGCGTGTCGGATCATCTGCCTGAGCCGCGGCGGCATCAGCCGCGGCAGCGGTTCTGGAAGATCGTCGCCCGGTACGGGGTGCTGGCTGCCGGGGCTCTCGAGCGCCCGGTCGTCTTCGGCGGCAATGACCGGCCCGGTGTGATGCTCGCTTCGGCGGTGCGCACGTACGTCAATCGGTTCTGCGTGACGCCGGGACGGCGAGTCGGGCTGTTCACGACCTGCGATGACGGCTGGAAGACGGCGTTCGACCTGGTGCGCGCCCGGGTCGAGGTGCCGGTGCTCATCGAGGCACGCCAGGAAGTGCCTGCCGCGCTGAGCGCACAGGCGCGCCGTCAGGGCATCGAGGTCCTGCTCGGCGCGCAGGTGCTCGGCGCACGCGGCGGCAGAAGCCTCCTCGGCATCGAAGTGCGCGAGCGCGGCGGGCGGGTGAGGCGGGTGCACGCCGACAGCCTCGCGATCGCCGGCGGCTGGAGTCCGAACCTGGCGCTGTCGACGCATCTGGGAGGCCGCCCGCGCTGGCTCGAGGCCATCCACGCCTATGTGCCCGGTGAGCTGCCGCGCGCCATGTCCGTGGTCGGGGCGGCGGCCGGCGAGTATTCGCTGGCGGGGGCGCTGCGGACGGGGGCCGAGGCAGGGCGGGAGGCGGCGCGCTCGGCCGGATTCGACGCTCGGCTCGAGCACTGGCGCACGGACGACGAGCCGGTGGGCGCCACCGCGTTGTGGTGCGTTGCGGACTGCCGCGGCAAGGCGTTCGTCGACTACCAGCACGATGTGACGCCCGAGGACATCGCCCTGGCGGCACGCGAGGGCTTCCGGTCCGCGGAGCTGCTCAAGCGCTACACCACGCTCGGCATGGGCACCGATCAGGGAAGGACGTCCCAACTCACCGGGCAGGCGCTGCTCGCCGCGCTGACGCAGCGCGAGCTCGTCGACCTCGGGACGATCAGCGCGCGTCCGCCCTATACGCCGGTGGCGATCGGCGCGCTCGCGGGGCGCATGCGCGGGCGGGAATTCCGGCCCTGCCGGCTCACTGCGAGTCACCGTTGGGCCGAGGAACGGGGTGCGGTGTTCGTCGATGCCGGCGACTGGCGGCGCGCGCGGTGGTTCCCGCTGCCGGGCGAGACCGACGGGCGCGACACGCTGGCCCGGGAGGTCAGGAGCGTTCGCACCGGTGTGGGCATCTGTGATGTGTCGAGCCTCGGCAAGATCGATGTCCAGGGGACCGATGCGGGCGCGTTTCTCGACCGGATTTACGCGAACCGGATCTCGACGCTCGCGGTCGGCAAGACTCGCTATGGTCTGATGCTGCGAGAGGACGGCATCGTCCTCGACGATGGCACGGTGGCGCGTCTGCAGGAGTGCCGCTATCTGGTCTCGACGAGCACGGCTCACGCGGGCCGGGTGATGCAGCACCTGACGCACGCGCGGCAGGTGC
>JAJYTX010000237.1 GCA_021792815.1 Pseudomonadota bacterium | reverse complement strand
TCTCGTTGAAGGCGCCGAGAATGCGCGGGTTGTCCTCGGCGCCGGAGCGGCGCTCGAGGAGCGCTTCGGCCTCCTCGCGCCCATCCCGGCCGAAATAGCGGTGCAGCAGGTAGACCATCGCCCAGAGATGCCGCCCCTCCTCGACGTTCACCTGAAACAGATTGCGCAGGTCGTACAGCGAGGGACAGGTGAGCCCGAGATGGCGCTGCTGCTCCACGGAGGCAGGCTCGGTGTCGCCCTGGGTGACGATGATGCGGCGCAGATTGCTCCGATACTCGCCCGGCACCTCCTGCCAGGCCGGCTGTCCCCTGTGGTCCCCGAAGCCGATCGTCCGGGTCGGATCGGCGGGATTGAGGAAGATTCCCCAGCGGTAGTCCGGCATCCTGACGTAGTCGAAATGCGCCCAGCCGCTCGGTTCCACGCTCACGGCGGTGCGCAGGTACACCTCGAAGCGGCCCGAGCCCTCCGGTCCCATCTCGCCCCACCATTTCAGGAACTCCGGCTGCCAGTGCTCGAGCGCGCGCTGCAGCGTCCTGTCACCGGCCAGGTTGACGTTGTTCGGAATCTTCTCTGCGTAGTCGATGCTCATGATGTTCTCGGAATGACTGGAGGAGGCGGCGTGCTTCAGACCCGCTGCCAGTTGAATCGCGCCCGGTTGCCGGTGCCGAAGACCTTGAGCGCCCCACCCTCGCCGACGGCGTTCGGGCGAATGAAGATCCAGTTCTGCCAGGCGGACAGGCGCCCGAAAATACGCGTCTCCATGGTCTCGGGTCCACCAAAGCGCAGGCTTGCTTCCATGCCGGTCAATGCATCGGGCGAGAGACTGGTGCGCTCCTCGATGGCGAGCCGGATCTCATCCCGCCAGTCGAGCGCATCGGGCGCCACGGTGATCAGGCCGAGTTCCATCGCTTCGGCGGCAGCCAGCCCGCGACCCATGGCATCGCGCGCCCGGGAAACGGCGGCCGCATCCCCGTAGAAACGCGACTCGATGCGCGCCGCGCCCCCCACGGTCTCGTAAGGACCGAAATTCATGGGTGACAGCGCGATGCCGGGAGCCTGTGTATTCCCCGGGTCCGCCAGCATGTAGCTGCGGTCCGCGGCGAGCGCCAGCTCGAGGAGCGTGCCCACAAAACACGAGCCCTCGTCGATGATCGCGAACAGCGACCGGGCGCTCACCTCGAGCCGGGCGAGCGTCCGACGCAGCATGCCGATCGTCTCGCGCACGAACCAGTGGTTGCGATGGGCGAGCAGCGCCTGATCGGCCGAGAGGACATGAGGCGATTCGCCGCGGGTATTGAGAATCCATGTCCCCGCGTCGAGTTCGTTGGTGCGCAGCAGCAGAATCGCATCGTCGAGTTCCCGAGCCAGGGTCAGCGGCCACCAGCGTGCGCCGAGCGCCAGGATCTCCTCCAGAGTCTTCGGCTGCGCCACCGAAGGCGCATGGACCGTGAGGGTTGCCGTGCGCGCGTTGCGGTCGATCCGCACGTCCACGGTCGAGTAGTGATAGCCCGACGGATCGATGCTGCGCGACAGCGGGTCAAGGCTGACGCCCTCGGCGTTCTGAGGCCGGTCGCTCGCAGCCGCGAGCGCAAGCGCGCGCCGGCGGATCAGATCCCTGAACTGCTGAGGCTTCGCATGATCGTCGATCAGGCGCCATTCCTTGGCCCGGGGCGCGCGGACCCCCTCGACCAGGGTGCAGAAGAGGTCGGCATGGTCGCGCCGGACCTTGCGCTTGTCCGTGAGGCGGGTGAGCCCCCCCGTTCCCGGCAGCACTCCGAGCAGCGGAACTTCGGGCAGGCTGACCGCGGCGGATCGATCGTCGACCAGCAGGATCTCATCGCAGGCGAGCGCCAGCTCGTAGCCCCCGCCCGCGGTCGTGCCATTGCAGGCCGCGATGAACTTCAGTCCCGAGTGCCGGCTCGAGTCCTCAATGCCGTTGCGCGTCTCATTGGTGAACTTGCATAAATTCACCTTCCAGGCGTGCGTCGACTGGCCCAGCATGAAGATGTTGGCGCCGGAGCAGAAGATCCGGTCCTTCGCGCTGGTGAGCACGACCGTGCGCACCTCGGGATGCTCGAAGCGGATGCGCTGCAGCGCATCGTGCAGCTCGATGTCGACACCCAGATCATAGGAGTTGAGCTTGAGCTGATAGCCGGGTCTCAGGCCCGCGTTCTCATCGACGTCCAGGGCGAGCGTGGCCACCGGACCCTCGAACGAAAGCTTCCAGTGCCGGTACCGGTCCGGATGAGTGTCGAACGTGATACCTGCCGGCGTCTGTGAGTCCAGTGAAGCAGCAGCCTCAGCCATTGCAAAAAAACCTCTTGATTTGAACGGGCAGGCCGATCAGCCCGCTTGTACCGCCTGGCGCAGCGCATTGAAGCTTTGCTCGACGGTGCTTCCCGAGGTGTCCACCACGACGTCGGCCTTGGCGTAAAGCGACTCTCGGGATGTGAGGATGTTGCGCAGATCCTCCATCGCCTCCTCGTGACCCGCCATGGGCCGCAGGTCCCCTTGCGCGACTACCCGCGCCATGTGCTCCTCAGGTGACGCCTTGACCCATACCGTGAAGCAGTTGAGCAGCAGCAGGCTGTAGGTATCGGGCTCGGACACGATACCGCCGCCGACGGTCAGCACGACATCTTCCTGACTGTCGATGATGCGCTCGAGGCAACGACGCTCGATACGGCGATAGCCCGGCTGGCCGTAGAGCAGGAACACCTCCGAGAGCTCCATACCGGCCTCGCGCTCGATTGCCCGGTCGAGTTCGATGAGCGGACGACGCAGCGCTTTGGCGAGAGCGATGCCGAGGGTCGACTTGCCCGCGCCGCGCAGCCCGATCAGGGTCAGGCGCTTGCGCCGCACCGCCTCGTCCTGTCCGAACTCCTCCAGCAGTCGCTGCAGCGCTTCCTGCGCGCGCTTCGGAGGAAGGCTTTCGAGGAAGCGCCGCAGCTGTCGCTGCGGCCCATCGGACTCCCCGGCCTCCAGAAGGTCCGTCAGGCGCACGCCCAGCGCCCCTGAGACGCGGCGCAGCAGCACCACCGACGCATTGCCTTCCCCGGCCTCCAGCGCGGCGAGATACCGCTCAGAGACCTCCGCCTGTCGTGCCAGGAGTCTGCGTGCCATGCCACGCTGTTCGCGGATGTCGCGAACTCTGCGCCCGAGACCCGCCAGGAACTGCGGATCAGCCTTTCCCAGGGCAACCGGGCCCGCCGAGGATGCGGGGGCGGGCCAGGACGGGTCGGCAGTGTTTCGCGATCGGGAAATAGGAGACATGTTAAGCACTATATCGCATCATTGACATTTGTCACGCAGTTTAGCACACTTTCCTGGCGTTTTCGTGGCCACTGAAAATTCAGATATGATTTATAAAGCTTCATAGTCGTCCCGATCCTGATCAATCTCCTACTGGGTCGGCAACGTGATGCGTGAAAGCAACGGACGGCGTCAGGGGTCCCGGATGGAAGATCCCGGCTTTGGGTGCAAGCGCGAATGTTCGCCTCGACACCGAGCACCACGGGGCATCGAGCAGCCTGGGCGGCGCGCCGGCCGTCTGTCCGGACCCTCGCCTGTGCACTGTGCGAGGTTAGGCCCGCTGGCTGGCGGCGCTCATCCATCACGCGGAGATGCTGTCCGACTCATGAGGAATCAGCCGATGCCCATCCTTTCCGATTCCGTCACCACCGAGAGTTTCGGCCGGTTGATCGCGCGGATCACCGCATCGATCGCGGACCGCGCATTGGATCCGCACCTGGAGCAGGAGCTGAATCGGCTGTTCCCCGCAGGCGGACCGGCCTTCCAGGATATTCTCCGGTCCTGTCGGACGGCCATGGCATGCGGCTGGATGTGCTCTCGCGAAGCAGGCGGCATCCGGTACGGCAGGGTGCTCAAGCCGACCGCGTCGACTCATGGCTTCAGTGTCGATGTGGTCGACATGCCGCCCCTGTCCGGTCCCTGCCACTCGCATCCCAACGGAGAAATCGATCTGATCATGCCCTTGGAGACCGGCGCACAGTTCGACGGCCGCGGTGCCGGGTGGCTCGTCTATGGTCCTGGCAGCGCACATCGGCCCACGGTCACCGGCGGGCGCGCACTCGTGCTCTACCTGCTCCCCGCCGGTGCGATCGAGTTCTCCCGGGAGTGACCTGCGCGGGATGCCTCCCGAGCCCACACACTGCAGTTCAATTCACGCAAGCAGGCACCGCAGTTGACTGACAGCCGGTTCCTCGAGGTCTTCGGACGCAGGATCGAATACAGGGATTTCGGGCCGCCGGGCGCCGCCGCCGCGACACCCGCCATCGTGATGCTTCACGAAGGACTCGGCTCGGTCGCCATGTGGAAGGATTTCCCACTGCAACTCGCGGCCGCCACCGGCGCACGGGTGGTGGCGTACTCGCGCTTCGGCTACGGCCGATCGGATCCACCGCCGCGGCGATACGGCGCTCTCGAGATGCACCGCTGTGAAGCCCTCGAGGTACTGCCGGAAATCCTGCAGCGGCTGCAGATCAGCCGACCGACGCTGTTCGGCCACAGCGACGGGGCCTCGATTGCTCTCATTTACGGCGCCGCACGGCCCTGCGGCGTGTCGGGACTGGTGCTGTTGGCTCCGCACGTGTTCGTCGAGCCCATGTGCATCGTCAGCATAGAGAACGCACGGCAGGCGTATCTCACGACGGACTTGCGCCAGAGGCTCCTGCGGTACCATCAGGATCCGGATCGGGCGTTCTGGCTTTGGAACGATCTCTGGCTCGATGCGGATTTCCGGGAATGGACCATCGAGGACGACTTGCCGGCGATTACCTGCCCGGTGCTCGCCATACAGGGCCATGAGGACGAATACGGCACGATGGAGCAACTCGAGCGTATTGCCCGGGCCATCCCGCGGGCCGAACAGCTGCGCCTGGAGCGCTGTCGCCACTCGCCGCAGCGCGATCAACCTGCCCGCGTACTCGAGAACATCGCGCACTGGTTGAGGCGCAGCGTCTGTGCTCCGGCCGAGACTCCGGTATCCGGACAGGCCCACGGGTCAGCCGACAGGCCGCACAGAGACACCTAGCGCCGCAAACGAGCATGGACCCACGCAGCGCTCATCGATCGATATCAGGGGAACGACAGTGACGATGCACAGTCCATTGACCACCGACAGCGGATCCGGGTCGCGCCCGCTGATCCGTTGCGCCCGGCAGCAGAGTGCATGATGAACGTCCCGGCGCCACCACGGCACTTCAACTTCGCGCAATACCTGCTCGATATCAACTCCGAGCGCGCGGACCAGACCGCGGTCATCGACGACCAGGGCGCGCTCACCTATGGTGAGCTCGCCGAGCGGATCCGCCTGCTGGCCGGCGGACTGCGCTCCCTCGGCCTGCGCCGCGAGGAGCGCATCCTGCTGCTGATGAAC
>JAJYTX010000006.1 GCA_021792815.1 Pseudomonadota bacterium | reverse complement strand
CGCCCCGGCTACCGTCCCCGCGCCCGAGAACCGCAGTGACAGCGTCACGAATGTTGCGCCCAATCCTGTCACCCGTATGGCCTCGTTTTGCTGAGCAGAGCCGGACTCATTTTGCCGAGCGCCGCAGTCCGGGGCGCGCACAACCGCCGACTCGGGCGGTGCTCGCCCCGGCGGAGGCGCTCGAGCCGGGGCCGAGGCTGCCGACAGGTCCAGGCGAACTCGATTCCGTCGCCCGGTCGAGGCCCGCACCCCCCCGAAGGGTGCGGACATGGATCGCACGGCTTGGCCGGGCGGGGCACGCGGTGGCGGCTCAATTGTCCCGAGTCTTGCGCGTCATCCAGTGTGTCAGGTGGCGCATGGCGTGCAGACGGGTCGATTCGTCCGGATCCTCATGAATTTGCCGATGCCACTGCAGGATCTGTGCATCATGTATCTCCTGTGCCGCGAAGAACCCGGTGACCGGACACGAGTCGAGCTCGCCCGGAAGACGCAGACTCAGCGCATCGTGCATCACCATCCACTGATAGGCGAGCGCGCCGATCCAGCTCTGCAGGCCGCATCCATCGCCGCCGCAGAACGCGCGTGTCCGGAGCCAGTCCGCCAGCGCCGCTGCCGGCATCGGCCGCGCCAGCCCATACCCCTGTCCGTAGCGGCAGCCGAGCTGCCTTGCCGCCTCGATGATGCCCGCATTCTCCAGGCCCTCGGCCACCACCTCACGCTCCAGATCATGGCCGATCTGCACGACGGTCCGGATGAGGCACAGTGCCTTGATCGGATCGCAGGCGAGATCCTTGATGATGTTCTGGTCTATCTTGATCACGTCGAAGGGCAGTTCCGCAAGGCGCTTCAAGTTACTGAACCCCGCCCCCAGATCGTCCAACGCGATCTTGACACCCATCGAGGCCAGCCGGGTGATGGCTTCATCCACCGCGCCCGCCTCCAGTGCCTGGCTCTCGAGCAGCTCGAGGGTCAGATGCTGAGGCGCCACCTGCGCCTCGCGCAGCGCCTCGTCGATCCATCGCGCGCAGTCCGGGTGCACCAGAGAGCTCGGCGCGAGATTGATCGACAGCCGGATGTCCAGCTTCTCGTCGCGCCAGCGGCGTAAATGCTCCAGCCCCTGCACCAGTCCCTGCCGGAAGAGCGAGTCGAGGTCGGTTTCTCCAAGCGCCGGCAGGAATTTCTCAGGAGTCAGGAAGGTGCCCTCGGGCGTGCGCAGCCGCGCCAGCGCCTCGACCTTCACCAGCGAGCCGTCTGCGAGGTTGACGACCGGCTGCACGAACATCTCTACGCCCCCGCTGTAGAGGAGCGAGCGGATCTGCGCGGCCTGGCCGGAGTCGATCGCATGCCAGCTGCCGTGCGACATCACCGTCATCAGATCCCAGCGGTTCTGCAGCGACAGGCGCCAGGTGCGCATCCAGCCGGAGGCGAACTGGTGCGGGTAAGCGCCAAAGAGCATCAGTACGGCATGGATCGCATTATGCCGATGAACGGGCAGAGTTACCGCGCTGCGTATGCCGAACTCCTGCAACAGAGCCTGCCAGGGCTGAGAGCGACTGTCGAGCCAATAGGCGGCCGTCTCTTGCTGAGAGTCGGTCATCCAGGTGCCCGCCACCAGCCCGCGACCGCGCACATCCCTCGGATCAAGCACCGGGTAAAGGTCGCGCACGCGATGCGCCTCGATGAACGCATCCGCGTCTTCACCGGCCGCGCGCTCTATGATGAGCCGGTTCTGCACGTCCGGCCGGATCAACGCCGCGAAGCGTATGCCCGGCAGCGCGGCCAGCGCGGCAAGCTCAGTCTGAGTCCAGTCCGCCGTCGAAGTCCCGTCGCCCATCGGGCGCGCAAGCAGCAACTGGTATTGATCGAGAACGGACTGCATGGCCTGCAGCTGGGTCTCGATGTCCAATTGCAGCCTGGCATCGGCGGCTCGCAGAGTCAGGTAGCGCGTGCGTGTGGTGAGCAACGCCGCATCCAGATGGGCGCGCAACAGATCGCGATACAATCCCGTGGCCCTCGTCATCCACGCACCTGAGACGCCGATGAGGGCGTGGACCGTGCCGACCCGGTCGGCGGTCCTGACCAACGCCTGTTCCGTGGTTCGCGCATCGAGCAGAAAGCGCAGGTGCGCCGCCTGAGTGCGCGCGAGCGCGTGATACTCCGCCTCGGTCAGGCATGCGAGGATCGCGGCGCTCTCGGGGTGCGACTGCAACTCCCGATAGAACGCCGCCGAAAACTTCTCCGACACTGTCTGCAGATGCGGCGCCAGGCGCTTCATGGACTCCATTGCCTCCGGGCCGAAGGTATCGAAAGTCGCTTCTGCGATCTGCTCCGGCGAGGTGGTTGCGCCGAGCCGCCACCATTGCGTCCGTTCACTCTTGGTCTGCTTGGCCTGGTACATCGCCGCATCGGCCTGGCGCAGCAACAGCTCCGGTTCATGTCCATCGGCGGGATACAGGGCCACGCCCATGGTCATGTCGATCGACACCGTCTTCCCCACGCTCAACCGGAAGGCCTCCTCCACCGCCCGGTGCAGATGCTTGAGCGCGGCCCCGAGCTGGGGTATCGCCCGTGTCGGCTCCAGGTCCTCCAGGACCACCACAAACTCATCGCCGCCCACGCGCGCGATGAAATCCGAGTCTCTCAGCCACTCGAGCAGGCCGCGCGAAATGCACTGCAGCAGCTCGTCTCCGGCCTCATGCCCCAACTGGTCATTGACCGGCTTGAAATCATCGAGATCGATCACGCCGACCGCCACGGATGTCGTGCGGCGGCGTGCCCGGGCGATGGCCTGCGGCAGGTACTCCTTGAGAGCCAGCCGGTTCGGCAGCCCGGTGAGCATGTCGGTGCGCGCAATCCGAGCATCCCGCAGCTGGCGCGCCTGGACGCGGCTCTTGGCGTCGAGCTCATCGATTCCATGCCCCAGCAAAGCCGCGATCCGCGTGCACACTTCGATCGTAGCCTCATCGAAGCACGCGCTCCGGGGCGATGCCAGCACCAGTAACGCCCACATCTTTCCAGCCCGCGTGATGGGAATGGCGAGCATGCTGAGCCAGCGGTGTGCGACGAAGTCCGCGTGCCATGGCCGCAATGTCGGATCGGTCAGGGTGTCGTTGCAGACGACCGGCTGTTGTCGATTCCAGGCCTTGACGATGACGGAGGCGCATTCCTGATCCGTCAATTCCGGCGGTGCGCCCCGCACCTGCTCTGCGCCCTCGCCGGCGAGCGCCAGCACGTCGAATACGCTCGTATTTCCGGGCCTGCCGATCCATGCCGTATGGAACACGGTGCCCTGCACCAGCTTGGTGCAGAGGCTGTCGAGCATCTCCTGCTCCTCGCGGCTATGAATCAGCACATCGCCGCAATGCAGCAGAGCCCGATACAGGGCCTGAAGATTCATGAGCTGCTGGCGCTGCCCGAGCAGGGCGATCGTCCGCTGCCCCAGGTGATCCGTCAGCTGGCTCACGGTCTGTGCGACGTCGTCCCTGGCATCACGGGCCGGACCGGGCGCGGCATCCCCCGCAGCGTCGGCGGTCCGCAGCAGTTCGATTTCACGCGCCATCTGCCTGTCGACCTCCATGATGTGGTGAAGCAGCCATTGCGCGAGAAACGCCAGCAGCTCGACGGTCATCTCCGACGCGTGTTCCGACGTGAAAGCCCGGGCTTGCCGCAGAAATCCGCAGAAGCTCTCATGGGCCTGCAGATGCATCGCGCGGTGCCTGGAATCGAGCCGCGAATGGCAGATGAACCGCTCTTCCTCGCGGAAGTGATAGCGGGCGTAGTCGACCAGCTCATCGAGGCTCGCAAGCACGGTTTCGTGCGCGGCGTCCTCCGCATGGGCGAGTGCCAGGCGATTGAAGATCTCCAGCAGCCGCTGATGCTGTTCATCGACCACGACGATGCCCGTCGCCATCGCATCGGTCCAAAGCAACGGTCTTACCGGGTCAGACATGACCATTCTTTTCGGGCGGGAGCCGGCGATGGGCGGCCTCGTCCGTCCGTTTCCGGCCGGACGATATCGGCTCGGCGCACGCAACGGCGCCACCTGGGAAATTCGAAGTCATCGGCATCTGCGCAACGGATGGACCGGCGGAGCATTCACCGGGGAGAGCCTGCCACGTCGCGCACCGCCGGATTGTGCGCCCGGTAACATGCTTGCGATTCATCACCGCGGACCCGTTATTCCCCCGACACTGACGCCGGAATATAGTGATCTTTATCGCATATTTGTACCATGGCTCGCGTGCGCCGTCTCGCAAGCCGCAGAATAACTTGCCCCCCTGGAACCGGGTGCCCCGTGGCGGAGCCTGCGCCGCGCCCGCGTACCGGCTCCATGAACGACGGCTTGCACGAAACCGACACGCAGCATTTTGGCGGGCACCGGGTGGGACCGGCGACCGGGAGGGCCGCGGTGCAGGCGGGCGATAGGCGCTTTGCACACCCGGTACGCGCGGCCGCCGGGCGCACTCCGGCCCGCAGCGAAGCCGATCGCACGCTCGATATCGGTGCATGCGGTCCCGCCCGCCACCCGTGCAGGGGTCTTGCCAGGGGCACGGCGCCAAGCCATCGCGGCGGATTGACGTGGACAACCCGCCCATCGACCCCGGGGTCGGCCGGGAAGGCCTGATCCGCGCCGGCTGTCGCCATCCGACCTCGCCGCGCACGCAACTGCGGCCGGTACTGTCCGCTTGATCTCGGTGCCGCGGCCCGTCCGGCTCCAAACTCCGAGGTTCGTCCCCAGGCTGCCCGCCCGCTCCCGCATGCCGATGAAGCCCCCGGTGGCACGGGTGCCCCGCTTGGAACACTTCCTTGTCCATTCCCTTGCCGTGCGCACATATCCCGGCCGCCAACGACTCGATGTCGTCCATGAGCCCGACCTGCATCTGTAAGCATGTTGGAGAAACTCTGCGCGCCGACACAGCGCTGCCGCCGTCTCGCGTTGGCGCCCCGGGTTTCTTCGCTCCTGCGCCGAGAGTCGCGTCGCAGCCTCCCGTGGAAATTCCACTGGCCTGCGGCAAGGCGGCGTGGGAGAGTTCACATCTCAATTGCGATATCGACGCGATCAGCGCCTGCGCGTCTGCCGGTTCCGCGGGCGAAATGACCTGTATAGGGTGGATCATGGGCAATGGACGGCCGACGGAGGATATGACGATCTACCGAAGAACGATGTCATCATTGAATTCACGGATAGCCTCGGCCGCGTGTGGTTCGGGTGCACGGACGATCGCCTTGCCGTGCTGAGTGGCAACCGGGTACGACTCTTCACCGCCAAACAGGGTGCCCGCGTCGGCAACATCACGGCGCTCTATGGGCGGGGAGCCAGGATCTGGATAGGCGGGGAATGGGGGTTGCAGCAATATGGCGCAGGCCGTTTTCGCCGCATCGAGGCGGTCAATAAAGACTGGCTCTCCGGCATCTCCGGAATCGCGGCGACCCGAAACCGGGATCCGTGGATATATGGGGCTGCCGGGGTCTTTCACATCCGGCGTGCCGAAATCGCCTAAGCATTGAAGGATCCGAACCACCTCGTCCACGGTCAGCATCTGGGAATACGCCAGGGCGTGCCAGGGACCCCGGGGGAGCTGCGCCCATTGCCGAGCGTCATTGAGGCAAGCGACGGACGACTCAGGTTCGCGGGCGATCGGGGGGGGGGCATCGCTTGATCCCCCAGCCCCGGGGCTGCGCGCCGGGCGGCCCGCGGTGTCACTGCAGTCTCTATCGGCAAACGGCGAGTCGTATCCTGTCGGTCCTGTGCTTCGGCTCGCGCCACGCACCACCGATGTGCGCATCACTTTTGCGGCCGTGAGTGTGTCGAATCCGGAGGCCATTCGATTCCGCTACAAGCCTGCCGACACCGGCAAGGCCTGGCACGAGGTGGACACCGCAGGTCCGGTGGCATATCGAAATCTCTCGCCCGGGGTATATCACTTCAGTGTGCAGGCGAGCGATACCAGCGGCGCCCGGTGCGGAAATCCCACCACCGTGCGTTTCCGCATCCTGCCGGCTTTCTATCAGACTCGCTGGTTCCTCGCGCTCTGCATCGCAGCCGGTGCGGCCATGTTGTACGTCGCTTATCTGGTGCGCGTGCGCCAGCTTGCGCGGCGATATGAGATCCGCTCCAGAGAGCGCATCGCAGAACGCAATCGCATCGCACGCGAGTTTCATGATTCGCTCCTGCAGGGCGTTCAGGGCCTGATGTTCCGGCTCCAGGGTGTCCGACACCTGCTTCCTCAACAGCCGGTGGCCGCTGCCGATGCGCTCGAACAGGCGCTGCATCGCGGGGACAGCACGATCGCAGAGGTCCGCGATGCCGTGCAGGACCTGCGCGCTTCCGCGCGCGGCGCCGGCGATCTTGCGGATGCGCTCGAGGCGTGGGTCGAGGAGCTCGGCGCAAACGGGGGGGAAGACCTCGCATACCGTTTCTACGGGACGGGCAGGCGGCGCTTGCTCGCGCCGGTGGTGCGTGATGAGCTCTACCAGGTCGAGCGTGAGGCGTTTCGCAATGCATTGAGGCACTCACGGGGCCGGCGAATCGAAATCGAGCTCGAATATTCGGAAAAGAACCTGATTGTGCGGGTGCGCGACTCGCTGATTCGTGTCTTCTCGGCGCTGCGGACTGACCGCTTCACTCCCGTTGTGTGACCGGCGCCCCGAGTGAGGCGGACGTCGCGGCAGGTAAGGGATCGAGGAAGTTCGTTCCAACGGGCTTGTGGGCCAGGATTTCCTCACGCGTCAGTCCCTGGATCTCATGCGGGAAGACCAGCCAGTGGGACGTCTGGTGCACGAAGAAGTCGGGCATGAGGGCGCTGCGCCGCCGCTCGGGCTTGTAGTACACGGTGGCGATGCGGATTTTCTCCGGCAGGTTGCGCCGGCAGCGGCGTCTCAGCTCTTCGATGACCGCCTCGAGGCTGAGGCCGGAGTCAAATACGTCATCGACGATCAGAAGCTCGTCCTCGGCCGAGAGACGTGACACCAGATAGTCCGTGGCATGCACTCTCACGCTCTTGTGCTGCTGGTCGATGCCCTCGTACGAGGAAGTGCGGATTGCGATGTGGTCGGCGTGAATCGAGTGGTACTCGAGCACTTCCTGCACCGTGATGCCGATCGGTGCGCCCCCGCGCCACATGGCGACGAGGAACGTCGGGCGCATACCGCTCGCGAGGACCCGCCGGGCAAGCTCCAGTGAGTCCCGCAGCAGTCCGTCGGCCGAAATGAACACCTTCTCCATGCTCCCATTCTTTCACACTCCGCAAATGGGGGAGAATGAAAGTCCGAGCCGCATGCCGGCCGTGGTGCCCGCGCAGCGACGGGAGCGCCTCACATCCGTCGTGCCGCTGGCCCGTGAGACGGTGACGGCGGCGCATTCCGGCCCGTCTTGGTTCGCCTGGGCTACTGGCAGGTGCCGTGGCTCACCGGGCACGGGGGATAGGTCGGCTGCTTGGGGAACGCCGGAATCCAGGGCGGGGGCGGGGGCACGGCCACGGGATGGCGCGCGATCTCCTTCAGCAGCACGTGCACCGCGGTCTCGATCTGCGTATCGACATGGTGCCGCGCCAGCAGCCCCGGGTTCACGTGCACCGGGATCGAGGGCACCACGCCGATGTTCTCCACGACCCACTTCGAGTTCGTTCCGTACATGGCGACCTCGGAGACGACCTGGGTTCCGCCGTCGAGGAGCGTGAAAACGTTGTCGTAGCCGCGAACCCCGCCCCAGGTGCGTGAGCCGATGGTGGGGCCGAGATGATACTTCTGGAAGCGGTACGCGAAGATGTCTCCGTCCGAGGCCGAGCCATGATTGATCAACGCCGCGAGGTGGCCGATATAGGCGTCGCTCGGGCTCTGCTGCGGCACGCCGTCGCGCCTGACCCATGCGGCCACCATCTTCTGGGTGAGGCGGTCGAAGAGGATCGTGTCGATGAAGCCGCCGAGGTTCCAGCGGTCATCGATGATCAGTCCGGGCTTGGTGATCTGGCCGTAGAACTGGCGCACGAATTCGTGCAGGCCGGTCGCTTCCATGTCATTCAGGTACACGTAGCCGATCTTGCCGCCGGAGAGCTTGGTGACCTCGCGCCGATTGCGGTTGATCCAGTGCAGCAGGTGCAGCTTGCCGCTGTTGACGACGGGCCTGACCAGTATGGTCCACGGCTTGCCGGCCGGCGTGGAGGCGATTTTCAGCGCTATCGTCTGCCCCAGCGTGCCCTGCAGGAGCGAATAGGGGTTGGTCGAGGCCTTGAGCGGCTTGCCGTTGATGGCCAGCACGTAGTCGCCCGTCTTGACCTTCAGCCCCGGCTGCGCGAGCGGCGCGTAATAGCCCGGCACGGTGTTGTCGCCGTGGAAGATGCGCTTCAAGTAGTAGCGTCCCGCCGAGGCGTTCAGCGCGAATTCCACCCCCAGCCCGGCGGTCGGCTGCGGCGGCGTCTTCCAGCCCATATCCCCGCCCATGATGTACATGTGGCTCTCACCGAGTGAGCCGATCATGTTGCCGATGATGTAGTTGAGATCCTCCCTGTCCTGTACCAGCGGCAGCAACGCCTGATAGCGCTTGCCGAGCGCCGCCCATTTCTCCTTGATCAGCCGGGGATTGACGAAGTAGTCGCGTACGTTGCGCCAGGCTTCATTGAAGATCTCGTTCCATTCCGCGCGCGGATTCACCAGCATCTGCATGTGCGAGGTGTCGAGCGCCCTGGTCTTCGCCTGCGGGGCGAACGTCGCGGGCCGCAGTATCCACCTGCCTTGCTGCTTGTACAGGAGCGTCGAGCCATCGGCGGACAACGCGAAGCTCGAGCCGATGCCCGTTGCGAGTGTCAGAGCCTTGCGCTCTTTCAGATCGTAGGCCCGCAGCTTCGGCGCCTCGCCCGGGATCGCACCGCCGAGCGTCGGGATGGGCACGGTGGAGTAGTACACCACACCATTGAATTCTGCGACATTCGAGATGTTCGCGGCCGGCACCGGCACCTGAACGGTGCGGTCGATGAGTCCGGCAAAGTCGATTTTGACGCGCGGGGGCTTCGGTTTGCCTTTGCCCTTCTTCTTGCCTTTCTTTTTGCTCTGGTCGCTCTTCGGCTTGCCCTTGCCTGCCTTGGACCCGTGTGAGGTCGTCGGCTGCTGGGTGCGCGGTGCGAACGGCGAGGGCGTGATCGACTGCAGCGTGGTCACGTACAGGCCGTCGGGAACCACGCTGGAGGCGCCGAAGCCGAATGCCGACATCGCCGGGTTGACCAGGCGGGCGGACACGAAAAACAGGTACTTGCCGTTGTGCGAGAAGACCGGGTTGCCGTCGTCGAAATCACCGCGGCTGATCTGATGCAGATCGGCGCCGTGGATGCCGTAGATGAACAGCGCGTGCAGGTTGTTCGCCAGGCGCTTGGAGAACGCGAGCCAGCGGCTGTCGGGCGAGAACGCCACATCCTGGAATATGTGAACGGGCGCCGAGCGCGGCGCCGTGGTCACCAGTTTGCGCACGTCCGTCTTCACGTTCACGAGCCACAATTGCTGGCGCGAGGTGCTGTAGGTGAGCCAGTGGCCGTCCGGGCTGAAGAGCAGCCGTCCCATGTAGGTCAGATTGCCTTCGGGCGTCAGCGCCCGTGGTGCGCCGCTGCCATCGGCGGCGCGCACCATGACCTGGCTGTCCCGGCCGTCATTACGGATGTATGCGATCCATTTGCCGTTCGGCGACCAGGCCGGATCCTTGTCGTTGCTCGCGACACGCGTGCTGAGGTCGGTGGTATGGCCGTACTTGACCGGCACGGTGAACAGCTTGCCGCGCGCGCTGAAGACCGTGAGCTTGCCATCCGGCGCCAGGCCCGCTGCGCGAATCATCTTCGCCGCCGCGTACTCGTACGGCAGCGTGTGCGAGCCGGTGAGCGGTACGGTGACCGGCACCTGCCTCACCTTGTGTGTCGCGAAGGAATACACGTACAGCTTGCCGCCGTCGGAGATGGCGATGCCGGTGTTGCCGGCGCTTGGCCAATCGACGTCATAGACCGGGAAATTCGTCACCTGGCGCAGCGCCCCGGTGCCGAGATTCCTGGCCCAGATATTGAGCACGCCGTTGGCGCCCCGGTCCGAGGCGAAATAGAGCGTGTTACCCACCCACATCGGGAAGACGTCCGATCCTTTCCAGTGGGTGAGGCGGCGGCTGGCGCCCGTGGCGAGATCATAGGTAAAGATATCCTCCGCCATGCCGCCGTAATAGTGCTTGCGGCGGAACGAGCGCAGGAGCAGGACGCGCGAGAGCTTGTCGTATGCGACGACAGTGCCGCTGGGGTTGAGCGAGAGCGGTCCGGTCCACGGCATGGGCAGCGCGACGGGCAGGCCGCCCGTGATCGGCACCTCGAACGCGCGCTCGATCTGGGGATTGAAGCTTTCGCGCCGCGAGAGAAAAATGATGTCGCGGCTGTTCGGGGTCCAGCCGGCGACGATGTTGTCGGTGACCGTTCCGATCCCGCCGTTCATCGGCTGATTGATCGAGCGCCAGGTGAGCTGCTTGACCGGTCCGCCGTCAATCGACACCACGTAGACGTCGGTGTTGCCGCGATACCAGCCGGTGAAGGCGACCCACCGGCCGTTGGGGGAAATCAGCGGATGCGAGTCGTAGCCGGAGCTCGCGGTGAGCCGCACGGCCTCGCCACCGTGCACGCCGACTTTCCACACCGAGCCGCCGGCTTCGAATACCACGGTGTCGCCGTGAATGCTCGGAAAGCGGATCAGCGCTTGGATGGGGCCGATCTGGGCGCGCGCCTCGTGTGAGGCCAGCGCGAAAGAGCAGACGGCGCAAAGCGCGACCGCGAGAGTCCTGAGCTTCATTGGGCAATCCTCGGCTTCAAATCCAAATCCAAATGCGAATGCGGCCGCCAGGGAGAGGGCGTATTTTTGGAATTCATGAAGCGGCAAATTCTGCGCGCTTGTCCCGGGGGATGGCAAGCGATCGGGCTTGATACAGGCGGATGGATGGATGGGCGGATGAGGGGTGTGCCGTCCCGTCGCAGGCGCTCGTCAACGGCTTCGTCGAGCGCCACCCGGCCCCGGACCGGCTGCCCCGAGGTTGGGCAGGCGGGGCGCGCAGGAGTTCCCCGGAAATCCCGGCGCCCAGGGGGGGCTACACGGGCAATAGGGCGCTCTATTACTGGTGGAGACCCGAGGCTCAGGGGGAATGGGACCGAACATGACGAACGCGACCGTGCTGGTCGGCTGGCGCAGGCGCTGGAACCGCAGCCTGCTGCAATTTCTCGGCCGCCGCGTGCGCTCGACGGTCGAGGTCGAGGACCTGGCCCAGGAAATCTATCTGCGTCTGCTTCGTGCCCCCGATCTTCTGCAGGTGCACAACCCCCAGGCCTATCTGCTTCGCGTGGCGGGTCACGTCGTGGCCGAATGGCGGCGTGAATACCCTGCGGAGGTGGTGGGTCTGGATGAGGCGGACGCGCCGGTCGATGAGTGCCTGCCCGAGCTTGCCGTCGACGCGAAGCTCTCGGAGGAGCGACTGAATCAACAGCTCGCGCAGATGTCGCCGATGATGCGCGCGGCGGTGCTCCTGCGGCTGCGGGACGAGCACTCGTACAAGCAGATCGCGCAGGAGCTTGGACTGACGCTGCGGCAGGTGCGCCGCTACCTGGCCCACGCCTACGAGCAATTGCGCAGTGCGCTCGATGAGTGACGTGCCGCGCCTTTCGGATTCCCGCCGCCTCTGGCGTGAGGAGGCGGCCCAATGGTGGACGCTGCTGCACGGCGAGGGAGTAACGGCCGCCGATCGGCGCGAGTTCCTCTCCTGGGTGTCGCGCTCCCCGGAGCGGATCGAGGCCTATCTCGCGATGGAGCGGCTGATGACGGTGCTGCGCGCCGACGCGGTGCGCTGGCCCGATACCCCCCCCGAGACACTGATTCGCGAGGCCAGGTCTTCCCTCGAGCCGACGCCCGTCGGCATCGGCGAAGCCGGCCTTGCGCGGCCGAATGCACCGCTGGCCGCCAGCCGCGGGCCGGTCGATCGCGGGCGGCGCACGCGGCGCAGCGGGTGGATTGCGGCCGGCGCCGTGCTCGCCGCGGCGGTCGCATTCTGGCTGTGGCTGCCCGGGCGCGCGCAGCTCTATCAGACCCGTACCGGAGAGCAGCGCTCGATCCTGCTGGCCGACGGCTCGCGGGTGACGCTCAATTCCGCCTCGAGCGTCGTGGTCGATCTCGGCAGGCGCCGCCGCGTCGTGCATCTTCTGCGCGGCGAGGCGCTCTTCCAGGTAAGCCACGATCCGTCTCGCCCCTTCGACGTGCACACCGACGGTGAGGTGGTGCGTGCAATCGGCACGGAGTTCGACGTCACAATGCTTCACCGATACGCAGCGGTCACCGTGCTGCAGGGGCGGGTGGCCGTGATGAGTGCCGCTCAGGCCCGTCTGCCGGTCAACCCGGCATGGTTCGCGCCCCCCGGTGGTGCGCCGCCGGGGAGGCGGCCGTCGCTTGAGCATTTTCCGGCGCCGCCCGGCGCGTTGGTTCTCAGCGTCGCGCAGCGGGTGTTGATCACCTCGAGAGGTGTGAGCGCTCCGCGTCCGGTGAGCAACCTGTCCGCGACCACCGCCTGGATGCACGACCAGCTGGTATTCGAGCACCGCCCGCTCGGGGAGGTGATCGATGAGCTCGACCGCGACAGTGGCCAACGCATCGTGATCGCGAGTGCAGCGCTGCGCGCCCGGAAGGTCACCGGAGTGGTCGAGATCGACGATCCGGGGTCGCTGCTCGCGTTTCTGCGCGACGTGCCCGGCGTCGAGATCCATCGCGCGGGCGATGGCGCGAGCGTCGTGACGCTCTCGAGCCCTCGGGCGGGGGACGCGGCACACATGAGCGGCGCTCACCAACCCGTGAATCAAACTCGTCCCTGAGCGCCTCTGTCGCGGGCCCGCGACGAGTGGCGACTGAGGCGCGCCGGGACTCAATATATTTCCCCGCGACGGGGGGCCAAGTCGGCGCGCGCGGCCTCTAATTACACAAAGAACATCGATTACAGCTGAATCTTCTTCGGGGAGGCTGCTATGCACCGTCGATGGTCCGTGGTTGCGTTGTTGACCGCGCTGATCTGCCTGTTCGCGAGCACCCCCGCGGCGGCGGGTGGCGAGGCGAAGACCTTTGATCTGGCGATCAGCCACCAGCCGCTCGCCGCGGCGCTGCAGGAGCTCGCCCGCCAGAGCGGCATTCAGATCATGTTTTTCTCGAGGCTCACCGACGGGCACGAAGCGCCCGCTGTGCGGGGCAACGTCACCCTTGATTACGCGCTGCATCGGCTGCTCGGCGGTACGCATCTCACGTACCGCCAGCTGAGTCCGAGTATCATCGAAATACGCCGCCCCGGCACTGCGCTCGGCGCGGCGGCGCAGCGGTCCAATCCTCCGCGGGCCCTGGCCGCAGGGAGGCCGGCGACGCAGTCCGATCCGCCTTCGGCGGCCAAGGTGGCCGCTGCGATAGCGCCCGATCCGCCAACGACCGCGGCGCCGGCGGCGGTCAGCCGGAGCGCTCTGGCGCCCTCGGCTGTGAATTCCGCGCTGCGCACCGTGGTGGTCACCGGCACACGGGAGGCCGGCGTGACGGAGGCGACTTCGCTTTCCCCGATCGATGTGGTGACCCCCGCCGAGCTGGCCGCGACCGGCGCATCGAACCTGGCGTCGGCGCTGAGCGTGCTGTTGCCCTCGTTCAATTTCCCGCAATCCTCGGTTACCGATGCAACCGACGCCTCGGAGCCGGCGCAGCTGCGCGGCCTTTCTCCCAATGAGACCCTGGTGCTCATCGACGGCAAGCGGGTCCATACCACTTCGATCACCAACGTCGATGACACGTTCGCCCGTGGCTCCTCGCCGGTCGATCTCAGCGCCATTCCCATGAACGCCATCGACCACATCGAGGTGCTGCGCGACGGCGCGGCCGCACAGTACGGATCGGGCGCCATAGCGGGCGTCATCAACATCATTCTCAAGCGCGGCGCCCGGGGCGGCTCGGCGAACCTCACGGTCGGTCAGTTCATCAGGGGGGACGGCAGAACCGTGACCGGCGGCGTCGATGAGGGGGTGCGATTGGGAAGCAACGGCTGGGTGCGCGTGAGCTTCGACGGTACTCGCCAGGGGCCCACGAACCGCGCCAACCCGGAGCTGCTGTTCCCCGGTGATCCGATGTATGGAAAGATCACGATGCACTATGGTCTGCCGGAGGTGCACAGCCTGCAGGGCTCGATCAACATGCAGTACGACTTCTCCCCCGAGGTCCATCTGTACGGCTTCACGGTCATCAACCATCGTGACGTGTGGTCGAGCGGGTTCTTCCGTTCGCTGGCGCAGTATCAAAGCAGCTCGCCCGCCGCGGCCGCGGTCTATCCGCGCGGCTACCTGCCGATAGAGGACAGCAACCTCTTCGACGACCAGGAGGTGCTCGGCGTGCGCGGCAAGCTGTTGGGCTGGAGCTACGACTTCAGCGCCGACACCGGCGGGAACGCCTGGAAGCTCAACACGGCGGACACCTTCAATTACTCGCTCGGCAGCGCCTCGCCCACGGACTTCTACATCGGCATGACCAAGATCCGCCAGAGCATGGTCAATGCCGACTTCAAGCGCGTCTTCAATCCGGGCTGGGTGGCGAACGGCCTGCTGGTCGCCTGGGGCCTCGACTACGGGTACGATCATTTCTCCGTGCGCCAGGGCGACCCGCAATCCTATGCCGGCGAAGGAGCGCAGGTATTCCCCGGCTACACACCGGCGGATGCCGGCGCGCACTCGCGCAACAGCCGGGCGATATACCTCGATCTCGAGAGCAACTGGACGAAGCGGCTGTCAACGGAGTTCGCGGTGCGCCGGACGCAGTACAGCGACTTCGGCGGGGCGACCGTGTATGACCTGTCGGGCCGCTATGCATTCAATCACGCGGTTGCCCTGCGCGGGACCGCCTCGACCGGCTTCCTTGCCCCGACCCTGCAGCAGGAGTACTACTCGAGCACATCGCTTCTGTTCATAAATAATGTGCCGTATTCGATCCGCCAGTTCCCGGTGAGCAATCCGGCCGCGGTGGCCCTCGGCGCGGAGCCGCTGAAGGCGGAGAAGTCGCACAGCTACTCGGTGGGGCTCGTGCTCACGCCGCATGACGGGCTGTATGCGACGCTCGATGCCTACCAGATCACGATCGCGCACCGCATCGTCCTCAGCGGCAACCTGACCGGTCCGGCCGTGCAGGACTACCTCACCTCGGTGGGCATTCCGTTCGTGGACGGCGGCGCATTCTTTTACAATGGGGTGGATACGCGCACGCGGGGCGCGGATCTGGTGGCGCACTACACACTGGCGCTCGGCCGCTCGCGGCTGGCCCTGAGCGCCGGGTTCAACTACAACAAGACCCAATTGATCGCCGTTGCGCCGAATCCGCCGCAGGACGGCCTGCACGGACTGGTGCTGCCGATCGTCGATCAGGAGGAGAGGGGCTTTCTCACGGTGAGTGCGCCGCTCACGAAAGGGTCTATCGGAGCGGACTGGTACCTCGGGCGCTGGCTGGCGCATGCTCAGCTCACGCGCTACGGGAAGTGGAGGTATTTTGGCACCACCGCCGCAAACGTGCAGTCCTACGGCGCGCGCTATCTGCTCGATGCGAGCCTCACCTATCGGTGGAGGCGTTTGATGCTGACGGTGGGCGGCGACGATCTCGGTAATACCTATCCGCAGCAGAACAACAGTGCCAACAATGTCTTCGGCATGTTCCCGTATCCGAATTCCTCGCCGTTCGGCTTCAGTGGCGCGTACTACTACGGCACGGTGGCGTATCACTGGTACTGACGGCCGTAATCTGCAAGACTAACGCATTCGTGAGCGATACAAGGTTGAAAGCGATGCACAGGCGCAAGACTCATCTGGCATGGGCGGCCGCGGCAGCTCTGGCGGCGGTATCGGCTCACGCCGCCCCCGCCCGGGCCGTGATCCCGGATCACGTGCTCGATTCGATCGCCCCGCCCGCCACCATCGCCGCCCTCGCGCACGATCGGCCGGTGCTCGGGCGGCACGCGATGGTGGTCACCGCGCAGCACCTGGCGACGGAGGTCGGGCTGAGGATCCTCAAGGAAGGCGGCAATGCGGTGGACGCGGCCGTGGCAGTGGGCTACGCACTTGCGGTGGTGCACCCGTGCTGTGGAAACATCGGCGGCGGCGGCTTCATGATGATCCACCTCGCGAGCGGCAAAAATGTCTTTCTCGACTTTCGCGAGAAGGCGCCGTTGAAGGCGACCCCGACGCTCTATCAGAACGCCAAGGGACAGGTCGTGCCCGGCCTGAGCACCCGGACGTATCTTTCCGTGGGCGTGCCCGGCACGGTCCTGGGCCTCGATACGGCGCTGCGCAAGTACGGCACGATGAGCCGGCAGAAGGTGATGGCCCCGGCGATCCGCCTGGCTCGCGAGGGCTACGTGCTCGAGCAGGGTGATGTCAACATCCTCGATACACGGCTCAAGGATTTCGCCAGGCACAAGAACGTCGCGGCGATTTTCCTCGACCACGGCAGGCCGTATGTGGCCGGACAGCGGCTGCGCCAGCCGCAGCTCGCGCACTCGCTTGAGCTGATCTCGCGCGAGGGCAGCCGCGCTTTCTATCGCGGACCCATCGCCCGGGCGATCGTCGCGGCGAGCCGCGCGCACGGCGGCATCCTCTCGATGAAGGATTTCGCAGACTACACCGTGCAGTGGGCGAAGCCCGTCGAGTGCCGCTACCACGGCTTCACGGTGCTCTCGGATCCGCCGCCGAGCTCGGGCGGTGTGACGATGTGCGAGGTTCTGCAGATCATCAAGCCGTACCCGTTCTCGAAGTGGGGTTACGGCTCGGTGAGGTCCATACACTATCTGGTCGAGGCCGAGCGTCGCGCCTTCGCCGATCGCAACACCTACCTCGGCGATCCGGCCTTCGTGCACAACCCGATCGGACGGTTGCTGTCGGCGCACCATGCGGCGCTGCTGCGGGCGAGCATCAAGCCGGATGCCGCCACCCCGTCGGCCGAGATCAAGGGGAGCCTGGGCCCTTATGAGGGCAATGATACGACCAACTACTCGATCGTCGACAGCCACGGCAACGCGGTCGCCGTCACGTACACGGACAACTACCTCTTCGGTCTCGGGCAGATCGCCGGCGATACCGGCTTCTTCCTCAACAACGAGATGGACGATTTCACCTCCAAGCCCGGCGTGCCGAACTCCTTCGGTCTGGTGCAGGGCAAGGCGAATGAGATCGAGCCCGGCAAGCGGCCGCTGAGCTCGATGGCCCCGACCCTCGTGCTCAAGGGCGGGCGGCTGTTCATGGTCACGGGCGCCCCCGGCGGATCGACGATCATCTCGAGCGTGCTCGAGAGCTTCCTCAACGTCGTCGATTTCGGCATGAACATGCAGCAGGCGGTCGATGCGCCGCGCGTGCACCAGCAGTGGTATCCGGATGTGGTCTTCGTCCAGCCGGGGATGATGCGTCCGGCGGTCAAGCGGCGCCTGCAGGCGATGGGGTACCGGTTCAAGAGGTTCAACTTCTGGGGCGCCGATGAGGCGATCCTCGTCAATCCGCGCACCCACCTGCTGGAGGGCGCAAACGACTACCCGATCCGTCCCGAGGGGCTGGCCGCAGGGTATTGAGGCCGAGGCGGGGCCGCTCCGATCCCCCGCCCAGGGGCGGCCTCGTCATCCCCTCCGCCGGGTGGGGCTAGGCCGGCCTGCCGCCGAGGTCGCTCTCGAGCGCGCTGCGCAGCTGCTCGAGGTCATGGATCCGCTGAGCGGCTTTGCGCAGCGCGCGGATGTCGATCTCCTCCGCCGAGTAGAGTGAGCGGTACTCGAGCTGCGCGGCCCTCAGGGCGTTCGTGGTGGTGCGCCAGCGCACCGACAGGGTCTGCCGGGCCGCGGCCGATAAGGCTGCCTGCCAGCGGCTTTGAATGGTCTCTTGGCTCATGGGTGAGGCTCCGTCACGGCGTCCATGATGGCCGCTGTCTGTGACAGTCTCGGGACACGGCGCCCATGCCGCGGGGCGCCTTCCCGCTCGAGCACGAACCGGACGAGATACCGGGGGAGAAGGATCTCCCTCTTCAGGGATACAAATTCTGCCTTTACAATTGCAGCCTAGGCAACTATTATACGTACTATCCCTTACGGGGGATGTGTTTGGAGAGTGGCCTTGGCGAATATCTACGACGTCGACACCTACGAGCCGCGGGAAAGCATCGGTTATCTGATGACGCGGGTGAAAGTGGCGACTCTCGCGGCGCTCGACCGTGATCTGGCCGCCGATCCGTATCTCTTTTCGCTAGGGGTTACCGCCGCGCAATTCGTGGTGATCGTGCGGCTCGTGGGCTCCGAGAGCAAGAAGTCGGCGTCCGACTTGTGCAAGGAGCTTTCGTACGACGCCGGGGCGATGACACGGATGATCGATCGGCTGGAGAACAAGGGTCTGGTGCGCCGCGTGCGCTGTGTGAAGGATCGAAGGCTGATTTATCTGGAGCTCACCGACGCCGGCCAGGTGGCCTATCCGAAGATGGTCGAGATTTCGGTGAGGGTGCTGAATCGCTTTCTGCACGGCTTCAGCCGCAGCGAGGCGCAGCAGTTGAAAGAATTCCTCTCCCGCATGCTCGATAACGCGGGGTGAGCCGCGAATCGGCGATCGACTGTCCGGGAGGGGCAGGTCAGGAGCGGCATCCAGGGGTTTGCCGTATGCGGCAAACAGGTGTGCAGGGGCGGGTCGCACTGCCGGGAGCGGACGGGCTGGAGTGTGCGTCGGGCGTTCGCGGTGCCTCAAGGATGGCGAAGCGGAATGGACGCCGCGGGCTTGCCTGGAGCGGGAAATGCGCGGAGCCGGAGCGCTTGTTCGAAGGGTTTTTTTTGCCAAATATTTGCCTAGGCATCTTTAGCCACGGCAACGAGTAATGGGAGTGAGGCGGCTGTCGCCGGGAGTTGGAGGCCATGACGAGTAGCGAAGACAAGGTGCGAGCGTTCTGGAAGACCCCCAGGGCTCGTTGGCTTACCGTGATTTTTGCGGTCTCTCTTGTCGCCGGCGCTGGATACGGCGTGTACTGGGTGCGCTACGGGCGGTACATGGAGTACACGAACGACGCGTACGTCGCCGGCAACGTTGTGCAGATCACGCCCCGTATCTCCGGCACAGTAGTGTCCATCGACGCCAACAACACGCAGTACGTCGGATCCGGGCAGCCGCTCGTGCGCCTGGACCCGACCGACGCCAAGGTGGCGTTGCAGCGGGCCGAGGCCGAGCTTGCCCGCACGGTGCGGCAGGTGCGCAATCTCTTTGCGACCACCGATGCGCTGCGCGCGAACGTGCTGGTCCGCCGGACCGAGCTGGCCAGGGTGCAGTCCGACTATGAGCGCCGTGCACGCTTGGCGCGTACCGGCGCGATCTCGCGTGAGGATCTGCAGCACGCCGAGGATGCGGTGCAGGCCGCGCAGGCCGCCCTGATGGCCGCGCAGCAGCAGCTGGCGGCGAATCGGGCCTGGGTCGATGGCACGACTGTCGCCAACAATCCCGCGGTGCGCGCCGCCGCCGCGGCGGTGCACGATGCCTACCTGACCTATGCGCGCACCGTACTGCCGGCGCCGGTTTCCGGTTTCGTAGCCAAGCGCAACGTGCAGCTCGGCGAGCACGTGGCCCCGGGGACGCCGCTGATGTCGGTCGTGCCGCTCAACCAGGTCTGGATCGATGCGAACTTCAAGGAATCGCAGTTGGCAGACATGCGGGTGGGCCAGCCGGTGCAGCTGACCTCCGATCTGTATGGGAGCGCGGTGGTGTTCCACGGTCGCGTGGTGGGGTTCGGGGCGGGAACGGGGGCCGCGTTTGCGCTGCTGCCGGCTCAGAACGCCACCGGCAACTGGATCAAGATCGTGCAGCGCGTGCCGGTGCGCATCGCGCTCGACCCGAAGGAGTTGGCCGCGCATCCGCTGCAGATCGGGCTGTCCATGAGGGCGTATGTCGATGTACGCCATGACCGAAGCCCAAGGCTGCCGGAGGTGGCAGACAGCGGCCCCAACGACGCCACGAGCGTTTTCCGCACGGCCGACGCGCGAGCCAAGCAGACGGTGCGCGAGATCATCGCGGCCAACGATCCCGGTGCCGCGCACCTGGCCGGAGGAGGCTCGCAAGGCGTGAGGAACGCGATCGGGGTCTCTCCCGCGCACACCGCCGGGACGGTTGGCCGGACGCTGCGTGTGGCCGACAGAGGCGCCGTTTCGCAGCCGGCCCTCCCGCGCGTGGTCGCCGACGATCGCTGGATGAACTGAGCGGCGGAGCACGGCCGTGGCACAGGAGCAATCAGTGGCTGAGGAGCCGCAAGCGCCGCCTCGGGCGGCGCTCCCGCAGCCCTTGCCGCCGCTCGAGGGCATGGCGGTCGTTCTCGGGACGCTCGCCCTGTCGCTCGCGACGTTCATGAATGTGCTCGACACGTCCATTGCCAACGTGTCGATCCCGGCGATTGCCGGCGATCTCGGGGTTTCCCCCGATCGGGGCACATGGGTGATCACCTCGTTTGTCGTGGCCAACGCCATCTCCATGCCGCTTACCGGCTGGCTGACCCGCCGCCTCGGGCAGGTGCGGCTGTTCACCGCCTCGACGCTGCTGTTCGTGATCACCTCGGCGCTGTGCGGGCTCGCTCCGACCTTCAGCACTCTGGTGCTGTTCCGCGCCCTGCAAGGGCTGGTGGCCGGCCCCATGATTCCGCTGTCGCAGGCGCTGCTGCTCTCGAGCTACCCGAAGTCCCGCGCCGGGTCGGCCCTCGGGGTGTGGTCGATGACGACGCTGGTGGCCCCGGTGGTCGGGCCGGTTCTCGGCGGCTGGATCACGGACAACATCTCCTGGCCGTGGATCTTTTACATCAACGTGCCGATCGGTATCGTCGCCGCGGCCATCACCTGGTCGATCTACCGGCGCCGGGAGACACCCACGGCACGCCTGCCCATCGACAAGGTGGGGCTGGGGCTGCTCGTTCTGTGGGTGGGCTCGCTGCAGATCATGCTCGACAAGGGCAAGGATCTTGACTGGTTCAGCTCACCATTCATCGTCACGCTCACCATCGTGGCGGCGATTTCCTTCACGGTATTCCTCGTGTGGGAGCTGACGGACAAGCACCCGGTCGTGGACCTGCACCTGTTCGCCAGGCGCAATTTCCTGGTGGCCTCGGTGGCGATGTCCATCGGCTATGGCTTGTACTTCGGTACCGTGGTACTGCTGCCGCTGTGGCTGCAGCAGTACATGGGCTACACCGCGACACTCGCGGGCTGGGTGCTCGCCCCGGTAGGCTTGCTCGCGATCGTGCTGACGCCCCTCGTCGGACGGCTGGTTGACCGCTTCGATCCACGCTGGTTCGTCACCGTGTCCTTCCTCATCTTCGCGCTAGTCATGTTCATGCGGGCGGACTTCACTACGCAGGCGAGCTTCGATGTAATGCTGACGCCGACATTGATTCAGGGCGCGGCATTGGCCACGTTCTTCATTCCGCTGCTGGCGCTGGCGTTCTCCGGCCTGGATTCCGAGCGCATCGCGTCCGCCTCGGGACTGATCAACTTCGCGCGCATCACCGCCAGCTCATTCGCGACTTCGATCACGACGACACTCTGGTCGCGCCGCGCAAGGCTGCACCACGACCGGCTGGTTGCGAGCCTGACCTCCAATCCGCAAGCCCGGCAGTTCATGGCGCAGATGCATGCTCAGGGGCTCTCGAGCCAGCAGGGCGCGCTGCTGCTCAATCACCTGGTCGACAACCAGGCTTACATGATGTCCGCGGACGATATCTTCTACGTCTCGGGGATCCTGTTCGTCGCGATGGTGTTCCTGATCTGGTTCGCGCGGCCCGTCAAGGCGGGCGCCGACGCCGCCGCGATCTCCGCTGGGGCGCATTGAGCCCGCCCGGGAGCGCGCTGCGCTTACATCGGCGGTGGAGGCACCAGTCCCGTGAGGCGCAGTCCGACGGCGAACTTGTTCTCCGGGGCCGGTTCGAGGTCACACTGCTCCTGAAGCGTGGCGACGAGACGCTCGAGCGCGGCCAGGGGAGGTCCTAGCGCCTCGACTTCGATCCGCTGCAGGCGGCCCAGGGACACGTTCGCGGCGGAGCGGAATTCCGTCTCGTCGAGGGCGATTTCCCCGATATCCGCCGGATGCAGGGGATTGTGGACGGCAAATCGCTCCCTCTTGGTGTGGACCGTGAAGAGGGTTTTGAGCGGCACGCCGTCGGCGATCTCGCGCACCCGGGCCCCGACAGCGCCGTGCGCGTTCCGCAGCCAATCGTCCGGCTCAGGCAAAGGCTCAGTGATCTCTTGCCGATCGGCCAGGCCTTCACGAGCGGAGCGCAGGCTCTTGAGAGTGGCCTCTGCGCCGTCGGACGTCTCGCGGAGCCTCAGGGCGAAATCGGCAAGAAATATGCGCCAATCTCCGGTATCCAAGTAGGTATCGCGTAAGATTTTCCGCGGGCGAGGCTGAATGAGCAGCGCGCCGATCTTTTTGTGCTTCTCGAGCCAGCGCCGTACGGCCTCGAGGTCCGTGACGGCGAGCTGCCATTCGATTTCGCGGGTTCCGGTGCCGGTGGGGGACGAGGTCGCGGTTTTTGCGGAAGACATGGCGGCGGCCGATTTGTGGCAAAGTGGACCCTAGCATCGCCTCTGCGGCATGCCTGCGGCATGCGTAAAATCAGAAATTGACGCTGGCACCGAGGGTTCCGTATGATGCGCGCCCCGTGCGGCAGGTCTGTCGGCAGGGTCCGGACGCCGGTGTGCGGGCGATCGAGCGATGCACCCGCGTGCCCGTAGCTCAGCTGGATAGAGCACCGGCCTTCTAAGCCGGTGGTCGCAGGTTCAAGTCCTGCCGGGCACGCCAGCGACCTGGGGTGGCTTCGTTTGAGGCCGCAAGTGGGTCGCAGGTTCAAGTCCTGCCGGGCACGCCAGCGACCTGGGGTGGCTTCGTTTGAGGCCGCAAGTGGGTCGCAGGTTCAAGTCCTGCCGGGCATGACGGTTGCGCGCGCGACGGGACGTGCGTGGCGAGGTTGGATTTCCCGGCGTGAGTTCGATGATGGTGGACGTAGCTCAGCTGGTAGAGTCCCGGGTTGTGATCCCGGTTGTCGTGGGTTCGAGTCCCATCGTCCACCCCAGATCCGGCGAGAGCCGCCCCGGGCGGCTTGCGCGAAAAAATATGGGCCGTTAGCTCAGCTGGTAGAGCAGGAGACTCTTAATCTCTTGGTCGTAGGTTCGATCCCTACACGGCCCACCACTACCCTGTCCCACTCGATCCCGCTTTGTGCAGTTTACTCTATAAATCAATCACTTAGAATAGTATTGCAGAAAACGGGACGCCGCTAGACCTTGCGAGAGCGTGCAAAGTGGGGGCAAGATTGGGGGCAAAGGAGCACTCGCTCCGCTTCGTTGGGGGCACCCTCCCATGCGGACCACTCGCAAGCTGACCGACCGGGCGATTAAGCCCCTGAAACCGCGCGAAAAGCCTTACAAGGCCGCCGATGGCGGGGGGCTTTACGTCGAAGTGACCCCGGCGGGGGGCAAGCTGTGGCGGCTGAAGTACCGATTTGGGGGCAAGGAGAATCGGCTCTCGTTCGGCCCGTGGCCGGAAGTATCCCTAGACGAAGCCCGAGCGAAGGCCGCCGATGCCCGCGCCATGCTGCGGGACGGGACCGACCCGGCAAGGGGGCATCGTGCTGCGCGTGGGGGCATGGAAGGCGAGACGATGGGGGCATTGGCCACCGTATGGGCGCACCAGCAAGCCTGGGCACCGTCGACCGAGAAGCGGGAGCGGTATCTACTCGCGCAGTGGACCCCGAAGCTGGGCGACATTCCGGCCCGCGCACTCACCGCGGCGGACATTCGGCCCGTTGTGCTCGGCATTCAGCGGGAAGGCTTCACCGAGAACGCGCACCGTGTGCTGGCGCAGATTGGCCGCGTGATGTGTTTCGCCGTGACGCTTGGGCACGCCGAGCGGGACGTGACTGCGGACTTGAGGCGCAAGGGCGGCGAGACGCTATTGGCCCCGGTCCAGTCCGAGAAGTACGCCACCCTGACCAAGCCTGCCGAGATTGCCGAGCTGATGAAGGCGATCTACGCCTATGGCGGCGATCCGAGCACGGTCTACTGCCTGCGCATCCTGCCGCTGGTATTCACCCGCCCCGGCGAGCTGCGCAACGCCCGCTGGCCTGAATTCGATCTGGACGGCCCCGAGCCGCTGTGGCGCATACCCGGCGAGCGCATGAAGATGCGCCGGAAGAATCCCGGCGAGCATCTGGTGCCGCTGTCGACCCAAGCGGCGGGACTGCTCAAGGAGCTGCGCACGATCACCGGGACCAACGCACACGGCCTGCTGTTTCCCGGACTGGTGGCCGGCAAGCCCATATCCGATGCCACCTTGGGGCAAGCGTTGCGCCGGCTGGGATACGGCCCTGATCGGATCGTGCCGCACGGTTTCCGGGCGATGGCGAGCACGGCGCTAAACGAGCAAGGCCACCCGCCGGACATCATCGAGTTGCAATTGGCGCACCGTGACTCATCGGTGCGGGCGGTCTACAACCGCTCGACCCGCCTACCCGAGCGGCGGTCGATGATGCAATCGTGGAGCGACTATCTGGACGCGCTGCGCACCGGGGCAAACGTGGTGCCGTTCCGTCGACCGGCGGGCGCATAACCGAACCTGCCGCGCCTACCTTGCCGCTGATCCCGGCGGGGGAAAAGGCCGCATCCTGGCGGCTCTGGCGCGGCGGCTCTGATTCAGGAAGCGTCTACAGGAGGCGCACATGGCAAACCGAGTCAAAAGGGCGAATGCTCGCAACTACCTCGTTCGCCTCGGGATCACCGAAAAAAAATACGCACCGGAGCCCATTCACCAAGTGGCGGTCGCTCGAATGGAGCGCGCGGCAGAGTGGGCACCTCCGAAAACCTCAAAAAAGATAACTGATGGACTGGCCGCCATGAAGCGGATTCAGCGGAAGCCGGATTCGCGCGAGCTAGAAGAGATCGGATTACTCGATGAACGCGCAGAGGAACTTGTACGGTCGATGATGGAAGAAGTGCTCCGCGAAATCACGCCAGAAAAGATGGCGAAGCGATACGAAGACACCAACCGCCGGTTCCGCCATGACAACCCGAGTGACCCTTCTCTGATGGCATTTAGGCATGAGGTAATGCTGGCCGGGATGGAAGGAGACGCAAGGAGTGCGGCTCAAGGGATGGCCTTCCGGGAGTTCGTTAAAAAAGTCGGCGCGGTCGATGCCGACCGACTCATTCACACTCAGTACATCTGCGGGCGGTGGCTGCTTGGGTTCGCCTACAACGCAGAATCGGCGAAGGAACTGGCTGTGGATGAACTGGTTGCGCAGGCGCGTCGCCAGCTTACGAAGAACGCGCGTGAGGCGGCGCGTGCGCAACGCCTCACAACGCCAGATGGCAAAATGTGGCCGGAAGTCGCACAGAAATATGCCGCCGGCGATGATCCCGGTACCGGGAAACCTTGGCGCACAAAGAAGCGCATGTATGCGTGGATCGGCGAGAAGCTGAAGAAAGACCCCGAGACAGTCCGCAGGGTATTAGGCGCGCGTAAGCGGACGTAGGGCATTCTGTCAGAGATGCCGGTTTTTCTGGCAGAGATTCCGGCATCTGTGTCTGACGCACCTTTCTACGGCGGAAACGTGCCATAACAATACCGGCCGACTCCAAGGAGTCCGAGGCCGCGCAGAACCCGGCAATACCGCCGAGCTGACCGCGCCTCGCACGTGAGGATCGGTCATGAAAAAGACTTCTGCTTCTCTGATGCGCTCCGCATCGCCGCGTGCGCAACGCCCTGCCGAGTTTGACCCCGGCTCGCTACACGATGATGCGCTGATCGGCCCCGGCAAGGCCGCGCGATTCCTTCAGTTGCCGGACTCCACCTTCTACCTGCTGCGCAAGAAGCTGGGCCGTGACTTTCCGCGCGCCGTCCTTACCTGCGGGAGACCCCGTTACCGTGTCGGGACACTGCGCGAATGGCTGCGCAAGATGGAGTCTGCCAATGCTGGAGACTCGGCATGAGCACCCCGACCATCACACCGCCCGAGCCGCACCGACGGCCCGTCACCCTTGCGGGCACCATCGGAACAACCGCGGAGCGCGACGCGCTCGACTCGTTCCGCACGGCGATTGCAGCGGCGGGACTGACACCACCGGAAGCAATCGAGGCGGACGGCACGCTTCACCGTTTTGCATCCGATGGGCGGCGCGGCGATGACAGCGGTTATTACGTGCTGCATATGGACGGACTGCCGGCGGGCATGTTCGGCTGCTGGCGCTCCGGTATCAAACAGACCTGGCACGCGAGAGGGGAACGCAAGTACAGCCCCGAGGAATTGCGCGCACACCGGGGCCGCATGGAGGCGATGCGGCGGCAACGCCAAGCGGATGAGGCCGAGCGGCAACACAACACAGTGGAATTGGCCCGGCGCATCTGGCGCGAGTCGACACCGGCACCGGAGGATCACGAATATCTGAGAGCAAAGGGAGTGCAGCCCTACGGCCTGCGCGTGAGCGGCGATGAGCTGCTGTTGCCGATGGCGACCGGCGGGGAGATAGTCAACCTTCAGCGTATCACCCCGGACGGGAAAAAGAAGTTCCTGTTCGGCGGGCGCGTGACGGGCTGTTATTTCGCCATCGGAAAGCCGGACGGCGTGCTGTGCATCGTGGAGGGATACGCGACCGGCGCGAGCGTGCATGAGGCTACGGGGCATGCTGTAGCAGTTGGGTGTAGTGCCGGGAATCTGTCGCCAGTTGCCGAGGCATTGCGGGCGAAGTTTCCAAAGCTGCGCATCGTCATTGCGAGCGACAATGACGCAAGCGGCACCGGGCAGCGTGCGGCGATGGAATCGGCGCGTGCGATTGGCGCACTGGTGGCGATTCCGTCGACGGAGGGGCGCGACTGGAACGACGTACACAAAACCGAGGGACTGGACGCTGTGCGGGCAGGTATCGAGGCGGCGCGCGAGCCTGATCCCGAGCCGGCGCAGTCTGTTCAATCGAGCGGGGACGCGGACCACGCGGACCCGGCACCGTGGCCTGATCCGCTCGCCAAGGAGGCGTATCACGGAATCATTGGGGAGATCGTCAAGCTGATCGAGCCGCAGACCGAAGCGGACCCGGCGGCGATTCTGCTGCAAACCCTGGTCGCGTTCGGCGCAACCGTAGGACGCGGCCCGCACATCAAGGTGGAAGGCGATGAACACAACGCCGTGCTGTATGCGGTTATCGTCGGGGAATCATCCAAGGCCCGGAAAGGGACTTCCTGGGGGCGCGTGCGGCAGATTTTGAGCGGTACGAACGATTGGCCCCGCGTGGTAGAGGGGCTATCGAGCGGCGAGGGACTAAAATTCGCCGTCCGAGACGCGCGAGAGGAAGAACAGTACGACAAAAGCGCCCAGCGCACCGAGACCGTGCTGGCCGATCCTGGCGTGACCGATAAGCGGCTGCTGGTCGTGGAATCGGAATTTGCGCAAGCCCTACGGCAGACGGCGCGCAGCGGCAACACCCTCTCTCCTACTGTGCGCAGCGCATGGGATACCGGCTGCATGATGACCCTCACAAAGAACGATCCAGTTGTGGCGACGGGCGCGCACATCTGCGTCATCGGGCACATCACCATTCCCGAGCTGCGCGCCGAGCTCACCGCAACCGATACGGCGAATGGGTTTGCAAACCGTTTCCTGTTCGCACTGGCGAGACGGTCGAAGATGCTGCCCTTTGGCGGCGACCCGATAGACCCGAACGCCCTGCGGGACCTGATCGCGAGGCTCAACCGGGCGATAGAGCACGCCCGCACGCTGCAATCCGTGTGCATGACGGAGGCCGCGAGAACGATCTGGGCGGGGGTATACGCCGAGTTGTCGCAACCGCGCCCCGGACTGCTGGGCGCCGTCACGGCCCGCTCAGAGGCGCAGACACTGCGGCTGGCGCTAATCTTTGCGCTGTCCGACGGTTCCGCCGTGATCGACGCACCGCACCTGCTGGCGGCGCTGGCGGTTATTGATTACGTTCAAACGTCCGCCGCGTACATCTTCGGAGACTCTCTTGGTGATCCGGTAGCCGATGACCTGCTGGCGGCATTGCGCCGGGCCGGCGATGAGGGACTGACTCGCACGGCGATACGCGACCTGTTCAAACGACATCAGAGGGGGGAGCGCGTCACTGCTGCACTCGACCTGCTGGTATCGCGCGGACTTGCGCTCAAAGCCGAGGAACAGACAGGCGGGCGCCCTTCCGAGGTATGGCGAGCTGCGACAAAAGCGACCAAAGCGACCAAAGGGGGTGCGGAATGAACAAGCCCCGGACTTTGGTCGCTTATATCGCTTTGCTCGCACGTCGCGTGACTGAACGGAGGGGGTATGTCTGAGCTGATGAGACTCGCGAGGGCCGCTGCTGGCCGGCAAACTTCTGCTACCGCTGCGCCTGCCACGCCCGCCTCTGCGAGCGCCTGCGCCACTGACTGGACCCAGGCGGGCTCTGCCGCGAGGGAGCTGGAACGTCGCCGAGCGGCGGTTATAGCGCGGCTCAAGGCCGATCCGGCATTGCGGTACTCGTTCGACGTGCGAGGTGCCACCCCCGGCCCCGGCGCACCTGAGCCGGTGTCCGTGATGCTCGGCCTGCGTGATTCTGCCGGGACAATCGTCACTGGGGAGCTTCGCGTCCCAGGCGACCGTTGGCCGGGACTGGCGCTGTTCACCGAATACTGGCGGCAGGCCGCTGAAGGATTGCCGTCATGAGCACGGTTCGCTGCAAAGACTGCCGATGGTGTCGCAAGTCACCGGGTGATGGCGAAGGCCCGTGCGGCCATTGGCGATGGCAGACCTTCACTCACGGCGAACCGATGCCATGCGGTGGCGCTCTCTACTTGCCGCCCGTAGGCACTGGCGCGTATCGAGCGCACCAAGGCCGCCTTCACGTGCGACGCCAACGTCGATATCGCGACCGCATCAGGAAAGCTGGCGACAAGATCGTGACGCTGCGCATGAGCGCATCGGAGGCCGAGCTGCTGCGCATCTTGAGCCGTGACCGTGGCCTGCGTCCGCAAGAGCTGATCGCAAAGCTGCTCGCCATCGAGGAAATGCGCGGGGCGGCCAATAGTGAGAATCCGCGCAGTGTCAGCCGGTGACGGAATCTGTCACACGCCCCCGCCAGCCCTGAAAAGCGAGTCAACATGTGACGAGTTTTAAGACACCTACGCGCGCGCGCGCGCGAGGGCGCACGATCACCGTCAAAATTTCGGTCAGAACACGGTGCGCGCAGGTGCCACGAGCTACAGTCCGGCATGGTGACGGTAATGGATTTTGCTGGGCCGCGCGAACCTGTGCACGATGGGGGCATAAATGGGGGCAGTTAGATTGAGTGACTTCGCGCAAAGCCTATAGAAATAGGATTTTTTGATCTACGTTCGATCCCTACACGGCCCACCAATTTTCTTTCGTAAATCATATAGTTGTTGAATACCACGGATTGTGCCGAATTCCGTGGCACAAATCTGGCACACTTCGGCGCTCTTGCGTAGACTGGCGTGAGCTTGAGTCACGTTGAGTGAGCTTGCGCATGCCGACGATCCGTGAGCGCGGGGGCAAATTCCACGTGCAGGTCCGCATGGCCGGCTTCCCTGCGCGCACCGCCACGTTCACCACTCGTCGCCAGGCGGAGCGGTGGGCCAAGACCATAGAGGCGGACATGATCGAGGGGAAGCATTTCCGCTCGGTCGAGGCCCGTCGGCGGACGCTCGCCGAGGCGATCGATCGCTACACCGAAGAGGATCTTCCGAAGAAGCGCGCCGGCGACATGCACCGGCACAACCTGCCGTGGTGGCGCAAGCACTATGGGAACGTCAAGCTCGCCGATCTGACACCAGCCATTATCGTCGAGGCGCGCGGGAAGCTCTCGCGGGAGACCTACATCCGCGCTAAGCCCGATTCGAAGCGCACGACCCTCAAGCCCGGCGAACAGCCGCAAGAATTCAAGCGTAGTCCCAAGACGGTCAACCGGTACCTCGCCGTGCTCGGCCATGTGCTCACGGTGGCGCGTAAGGAGTGGCATTGGATCAGCTACCACCCCATGGCCGAGGTGAAGAAACTGTCAGAGGGCGCAGGGCGAGTGCGCTACCTCTCCGAGGCAGAGCGCAAGCTGTTGCTGGCCGAGACCGCGAAGGACCCGCAGCTTCACACCCTGGTTGTGCTGGCGCTCTCGACCGCGGCGAGGGCGGGCGAGCTGCTGGCGCTCACGTGGCACGATGTCGATTTCAAGGATGGCCGAGTGCTATTGCGCAAGACCAAGAACGCGCAGCCACGCACCATCTGGGTCCGTGGCGAGGCCATGCGGGTGCTGAAGGAACACGGGAGAATCCGCCGGCTCGACGATGATCACGTTTTCCGTTCGCAGACCGGAAAGCGCTACGACTACCACGATGCCTTCGAGGCGGCATGCACCGCCGCCGCCGTGACCGACTTTCACTTCCATGACCTGCGCCATTCAGCGGCCACCTATCTGGCCCGTCTCGGCGCGACCGAACAGCAGCTCAAGGCGATCGGCGGCTGGAAGAGCAACGTTGTCAGTCGTTATGTTCACTTGGCTGCTGAGGACGCGAAGGCACTTGTCGAGCGGTTGAACGACGAGATCCTGGGAGGCGGAGGAAAGTAGGGGGAATTAGCGGCATTCAGTGGGAAGTTGCGCCCCGCGCGCAAAGGCGCTATAAAACACCCGTCTGTGGGCGCGTTTGATATCGCGCACCGTGTGGGAATAAGCGGATACCCGTGCGGTAACGGTATAGAGCCGTCGGCTGGAATTGGGTTCGCTGCGTAGTGGATGGGCGCAGCGCACGACGAAACCGGCGAGAAGCAGACCGAATATGGGGCACAACCCCGCTAGGCGCGACCCCCCCCTGCAACACGGGGCTGTGGCACCACGCGTAGCTGCCGCGGACTCATCCGGTCAAGCTGTGTGTGTTCGGCGCGCACGGTTCATCCGGAGTCCGCGAATGAAAAGCACAATATTCCAGACCTCCTGACATACCGCCTCGCGAAAGTGTCCTGTTTCAAGCCGTTCACGGGGTCGATCCGGCATCCGCGATGGCGGTGCGATGGACCGGGGAGCCCGGGAAGGCGAGTCCAATGAGTG
>JAJYTX010000236.1 GCA_021792815.1 Pseudomonadota bacterium | reverse complement strand
GCTGCACGGAGAGGACACGCTCGCTGCCGAATGCCGCCAAAAGGCTCTCCCGGAATCACCGTTTGCCAGGGCGCGCATTCTACCGGGGCGTGTCCGGCGCCGTGACGCTTTGGCGGCATGCCCTCATAATTGCGCGGCATGTCTGCACAGGCCGCGCAGCCGCCGGGGCGCAGCGGCTGCTATCATGAACGCACCGCCGCGCCCGCGCGGCTCGACCGGCAGGAGGATTCATGGGTGAGCAGGACACTGCGGGCGGCCTGCGGGGCCGCACGCTGTTCATCACGGGTGCGAGCCGCGGCATCGGTCTTGCGATCGCGGTGCGGGCGGCGCGCGACGGGGCCAATGTCGCCGTGGCCGCCAAGACCACCGAGCCTCATCCGAAGCTGCCCGGAACCATTCACACCGCCGCTGCCGAGATCGAGGCGGCCGGCGGCAACGCGCTGCCGCTCGCGATGGATGTCCGTGACGACGAGCAGGTCAGAAGCGCGATCGAACGCACCGCGCAGACCTTCGGCGGCATCGACATTCTGGTGAATAACGCCAGCGCGATCAGCCTGACGCCGACCGCTGCGACCGATATGCGTCGCTTCGATCTGATGCACGGCATCAACACGCGGGGCACGCTGCTGTGCTCGAAGCTGTGCCTGCCGTATCTGGCGCGCGCCGCCAATCCGCATATCCTGGTGCTCGCGCCGCCTCTGAAGCTCGAGCAGCGCTGGTTCGCGCCGCACCTGCCGTACTCGCTGGCCAAATTCGGCATGAGCCTGTGCGTGCTCGGTCTGGCCGGGGAGTTGCGTCCCCAGGGGATCGCCGTCAACGCTCTGTGGCCGCGGACCGTCATCGGCACGGCGGCGCTGCGGGTCGCCATGCAGGGCGCGCCGGCCGAGGCGCTGCGCCGCGTACGCTCGCCGCAGATCGTTGCGGACGCCGCATATGCCATCCTCAGGCGCGACAGCCGCGGCTTCTCGGGCAATTTCTGCATCGACGAGCAGGTGCTCAGGGACGAGGGTGTCAGTGATTTCTCGGCCTACCGTGATCCTGCGGTGCGCGACGAGGAGCTGCTGACGGATCTGTTCGTCTAGGCAATGCGATGCCCGAGCTCGATGCCGGCGAGCTCGTAACCCCGCCTGAAATCGCGGATGTGGCGCGCCATCCAGGTGCGGGCCGCCTCCGCATCTTCCCTGCCGACCGCCTCGAGGATGCGCCGCTGGGCGGTTGCGATGCGTGAGCGGGCCTGGGGCACCTGGTCGATCATGTCACGGAGCGAGGGCTCGAGCAGGTTGATGAGCGGCTCCTGCACCAGGGCGAAGACCTGGTTGTGGGTGGCCCCGCCCAGGGCCCGGAAGAACTCCGCCGTGTGATTCACCGCCTTCTCGGTGTTGCTGTTGTGCGCATCGAAGCTGTCCCGGGCGGCGGTGAGCCGCTCGAGGTCCGCCCGGGTGCGCTCCCGGGCCGCGATCTGCGCGATCGGCGGCTCGTAGTGAGTCAGCGCTTCCCATACCTCGAAGAACGTCACATCGTGCAGCGCCAGCGCGCGGCTGACGTCACGGGCCACCTCCCGATGCCGGGGCCGGCTGACCGTCATCAGTTTCGAGCCCGGGCGGCGCTCGAGCAGGCCGGCGCTTTCGAGCTCACGCAGCGCCTCGCGCACCGTCGAGCGGTTGACCCCGAGCTGACGGGCGAGCTCGGTCTCGGGCGGCAACCGCTCGCCTTCGCGCAGGCTGCGGCTCACGATGCGCTCGCTGATGGCCGCCGCGACCTTGCGGTAGGCCGGCGTCAGCGGGATCTGCTCGAACTCGACGCTCATCCGGATCACCCGAGCGGGTTACGCGCCGCCATGACGGGCAGGACGGTGAGGACACTCGGGCCCGAAGGTCGGCTCACGCGGCGTCCTCGAAAAGTTCCCGGCCGATCAGCATGCGGCGGATCTCCTGCGTGCCGGCACCGATCTCATAGAGTTTCGCATCGCGCAGCAGCCGGCCCGCCGGGTAATCATTCACGTAGCCGTTGCCGCCGAGCGCCTGGATGGCCTCGAGGGTCACCCGCGTGGCGTTTTCCGCCGCAAACAGAATGCAGGCGGCGGCATCGCGCCGACGCACCTGCCCCGTATCGCAGGCGCGCGCCACGGCATAGACGAAGGCGCGCGAAGCGCTGAGCACGGTGTACATGTCGGCGATCTTGCCCTGCATCAGTTCGAACGACCCGATGGGCTGTCCAAACTGCTTGCGTTCACGCACGTAGGGCAGGGTCAGCTCGAGTGCCGCGGCCATCAGACCCAAAGGCCCGGCCGCGAGCACCACCCGTTCGAAGTCAAGGCCGCTCATCAGCACGCGCACGCCGCCATTCTCGGGCCCGAGACGATTGGCCTGCGGCACGCGGCAGTCCTCGAAGAGCAGCTCGCAGGTGCCCGAGCCGCGCATCCCGAGCTTGTCGAGCTTCGGCGCGCTCGAGAAGCCGGGGAAGCCCCGCTCGACGATGAGGGCGGTGATGCCGCGCGGGCCCGCGGCGGGCTCGGTCTTGGCGTAGACCACCAGGACATCGGCATCCGGACCGTTGGTGATCCACATCTTGCGGCCGTTGAGGACGTAATGGTCGGCGTGCTTCTCGGCTCTCAGCTGCATCGAAGTCACGTCGGAGCCGGCCTGAGGCTCGGACATGGCGAGCGCGCCGACGTGCTCGCCGCTGACGAGCCGCGGCAGATAGCGTGCGCGCTGCTCGTCGTTGCCATTGAGACGCAGCTGGTTGACGCACAGGTTGGAATGCGCTCCATACGACAGGCCGACGGCGCCCGAGGCACGCGAGATCTCTTCCATGGCGAGGACGTGCGCCAGGTAGCCCAGGCCGGCGCCGCCCCAACGTTCCGGCACGGTAATGCCGAGCAGCCCGAGCTCCCCGAGCTCAGGCCACAGCCGGCGCGGAAACTCGTTGCTGCGGTCGATGTCGGCGGCCAGCGGCGCGATGCGCTCGGCGGCAAAGCGCCGCACCTGCCGGCGGATCTCCTCGGCGGCCTCATCGAGGCCAAAGCCGCTATCGAGCGAATCACGGGCGGACATGAGCTTGTCTTCCATTGGGATGGGATTGTATGATTGTCCGACAATCTGCTCATGGTGACAAGCCCATGCTGCGCATCGCCACCCGGCTCGATCCCCGTTCACAGGAATTCCTGGACAATGAGCGCGCCATGCGCGCCCTGGTGGATGACCTGAAGCTCACGGTCGAGCGGGCCGCGCAAGGCGGGCCGGCGGCGGCGGTCAACCGGCATCGGGCCGCGGGCAAGCTCACGGCCCGCGAGCGCATCCGCGTCCTGCTCGATACCGGCAGTCCGTTCCTCGAGTTCTCGCAGCTCGCCGGCCACGGTCTGCATGGCGGGGGGGTGGCCTGCGGCGGCATCGTAACCGGCATCGGCCGGGTGAGCGGCCGGGAATGTCTCATCGTCGCCAACGATGCCACCGTCAAAGGCGGCACGTATTACCCCATCACGGTGAAGAAGCACCTGCGTGCCCAGGAAATCGCGCGCGAGAACCGCCTGCCGTGCGTGTACCTGGTGGAAAGCGGCGGCGCATTCCTGCCGGCACAGGACGAGGTGTTCCCCGACCGGGATCATTTCGGCCGCATTTTCTACAACCAGGCGACGCTCTCGGCGCTCGGGGTGGCGCAGATCGCGGTGGTGCACGGCTCGTGCACGGCCGGTGGCGCCTATGTGCCGGCGATGGCGGACGAGAACGTCATCGTGCGCAACCAGGGCCGGGTGTTTCTCGGTGGCCCGCCTCTGGTGAAGGCGGCCACCGGAGAGGATATCGACGCGGAGTCTCTCGGCGGCGCCGACGTGCACTGCCGCGAGTCCGGCGTCTGTGATCACTATGCCGAGAACGACACGCACGCGCTCGCCATTGCGCGGCGCATCGTCGCCCGGCTGCGGCCCGCAGCGAGCGTCGAGCCGCCGCTCGCTGCGCGCGAGCCGCACTACGACCCGCGGGAGCTCTACGGAGCGGTTCCCGCCAGTGTGCGCAAGCCGTACGATGTCCGCGAGGTGATCGCGCGTCTCGTCGACGGCTCACAGCTGGAGGAGTTCAAGCAACTCTACGGCACGACGCTCGTGTGCGGTTTCGCGCACCTGTGTGGCTACCCGGTGGGCATTCTCGCCAACAACGGCATCCTGTTCTCGGAAAGCGCGCTCAAGGGCGCGCACTTCATCGAGCTGTGTGCGAACGAGCGCATCCCGCTGCTGTTTCTGCAGAATGTCACCGGGTTCATGGTGGGTCGCAAGGCCGAGGCTGGCGGCATCGCCCGCGATGGCGCGAAACTGGTGACGGCGGTGGCGAGTGCGCGGCTGCCGAAGATCACGCTGATCATCGGCGGCAGCTACGGCGCGGGCAATTACGCCATGTGCGGCCGGGCGTATTCGCCGCGGTTTCTCTTCCAGTGGCCCAATGCGCGCATCTCCGTCATGGGTGGCGAGCAGGCGGCGAGCGTGCTCGCCACCGTCAAGCGCAGCCAGATCGAGGCCGGCGGTGGGCAGTGGACGCAGCAGGAGGAGGATGCCTTCAAGCGGCCGATCCAGGAGCAGTACGAGCGCCAGGGCCACCCGTACTACGCCTCGGCCCGCCTCTGGGACGACGGGGTGATCGATCCGCTCGAGACGCGCCGTATCCTCGGGTTGTGTCTGGCCGCGGTGCGCTACGCACCGGATGAACAGACCCGTTTCGGCCTGTTTCGGATGTAAGCGCCATGATCCAGCGTCTCCTGGTGGCCAACCGCGGCGAGATCGCCTGCCGCATCATGCGCACCGCCCGCCGCATGGGCATCCATGCCATCGCGGTGTATTCCGATGCCGATTCACTCGCACGCCATGTGCGCGAGGCCGACGAAGCGGTGCGCATCGGACCGGCGGCAGCGGCTCGGAGTTATCTCGATATCGAGGCCATCCTGAGCGCCGCGCGCGCCACGGCAGCCGAGGCGATTCATCCGGGCTACGGGTTCCTCTCGGAGAACGCCCGCTTCGCGCGCGCCTGCCGCGATGCGGGCCTGATTTTCGTCGGTCCCGGGGCCGAGGCCATCGAGGCGATGGGCGTCAAGAGCCTCGCCAAGGCGCGGGTGCGTGCCCTCGGCGTGCCGGTGCTGCCGGGCTATGAAGGCGAGCGGCAGGACATCGAGCATCTCGAGACACAGGCGCTCGCCGCCGGTCTGCCGCTCATCGTCAAGCCCGCTGCCGGCGGCGGCGGCAAGGGCATGCGTGTGGTGCGGTCCAGGGAAGAGCTGCGGGATGCGCTCGTGTCGGCGCGGCGTCAGGCCGAGAGCAGCTTCGGCGACGGCGCGCTGCTGCTCGAGCGCTACCTGCCCGAGCCGCGTCATATCGAGGTGCAGGTCTTCGCCGACCAACACGGCCATTGCGTCCACCTCGGCGACCGGGACTGCTCGGTGCAGCGGCGTCATCAGAAGCTGATCGAGGA
>JAJYTX010000235.1 GCA_021792815.1 Pseudomonadota bacterium | reverse complement strand
TGGCTGACGGTGGTTAGGGCGTACTGGTGCCGTTAGAGATCGGCACGGGGGTGGCAAGCTTTAGGGGCGCGGGGCCGTTGCCGGCGCCGAGCGTGTGGCTCAGGGTCGCGGCGACCGCGGTGAGCTTGCGGGCATAATCCGGGTCGGTGGCATACCCGGCCTGCTGCAGGGCGTTCGCGAAGGCGCCGATGTCGTTGCCCGTGCCGAGCGCGGCGGCGTAGCGCGGATTGCCGCTGAGCAGGCGGGTGTAGTCCTGGAAGCACTGGCCGCAGCTGCCGTAGGCGCGGAACGGCGCCTGGACCGCCGTGGCGCTGCCGTTGACATATTCCTGCGTGCCGGCGCTGACGCTCGCGCCGGCCCAGCCGGCGCCCGCCTTGATGCCGAACAGATTGTTGCTGCTGGCGCCAGCGGCCGTGCGCGGCAGGCGGCGTCCCCAGTCGGTCTCGAGCGCCGCCTGGGCAATGAGACCGACCGGGCTGACGCCGAGGCGCTGCGCCGCCTGCTCGGCATCCGGCCAGAGCGCGCGGGCGAAGGCGGTCTGCTCGGTGGGGCTCACCGTCGGGCCACCCTGGGCGGCGTGGGCGGCGGCCGGGGTCGCGGCGCCGCCGATCACGACCGGCGGGCTCGCGGTGGCGGGAGTGGGGAGGCTCGTCCGGCCCGGCGCCTGCGTGGTGCCCGATGTCGGGGCGCCGAGACGGGTCGGGCCCGGGGTCTGCGCGGCACTGGAGGCGCGCGCGCCACCCGAGGCGCCGCCGCCCGACCACTGCCGGCGCAGCTGCTGCGTCAGCATTTCCGCGAGCCCGAAGGTATGGGTCTTGCTCAGCTGGATCGACAGCTGCTGATCGTAGAGGTCCTGGTAGAAGCGGCTCTGGGACGAGCCGAACAGCGGATCCTTGAAGTTCGCCGCCTGGGCGCTTTTCAGCATCATTTCGAGGAACAGGCTCTCGAACTGCCGCGCGGCGGTCTTGAGCGCCTGCGGATCGTGCGCCGCCGCCTCGCGTTTGAGGGTCGCGATCGACTGCGCATCGGCGAACAGGCCGGGGTCTACGGTGGGCAGCCTCATATGACAATGAGCTGCGCGTGCAGCGCGCCCGCCTCCTTCAGTGCCTCGAGAATGGCCACCAGATCGCTCGGGGTGGCGCCCACGGAGTTCACCGCGCGCACGATCTGATCGAGGTTCACCCCGGCGGGGAACTTGAACATGTGCGCCTTCTGCTGCCGGATGTCGATCGAGCTGTGCGGCACCACCTGGGTGCTGCCGGCCGCGAACGGATTGGGCTGGCTCACGCCGTAGTTCTCGGTGATGGTCACCGACAGCGAGCCGCTCGAGACGGCCGCCGGCATCACCCGCACCTGCGAGCTGATCACCACCGTGCCGGTGCGCGAATTGATGATCACCCGCGCCGGCGGCGTGCCCGGCGTGACGTTCAGGTTCTGCAGCGTCGCGACGTAGGCGGTGCGCTGCGTGGGGTTCATCGGCGCTCGCACCCGCACCGAGACGGCATCGAGCGCCGCGGCGGTGCCCGTCCCGAACGTCTTGTTGATGAGGTCGGTCAGGCGGGTCGCGGTGGTGAAGCTCGGGGTATCGAGGTTGAGGGTCACGTAGGGACGAGTGTCGAAATTCGTCGGCACCGCGCGCTCCACGGTCGCGCCGTTGGGGATGCGGCCGCTGCTCGGGATGTTGACCGTTACGCTCGAGCCGTCGGCGCCCTGGGCACCGAAGCCGCTCACCAGGATGCTGCCCTGGGCGATGGCGTACACCTGTCCGTCCGCGCCGCGCAGCGGCGCCATCAGCAGGCTGCCGCCGCGCAGGCTGGTGGCGTTGCCGATCGAGGACACGGTCACATCGATGGTCTGGCCGGGCTGGGCGAACGGCGGCAGGGTGGCGTGCACGGTCACGGCGGCGACGTTCTTCAGCTGCGGGTTGGCATTGGCGGGCAGAGTCACGCCGAATTTCTCCAGCATGTTCTCGATGCTCTGCACCGTGAAAGGCGTCTGCGTGGTCTGATCGCCGGTGCCATCGAGGCCCACCACGATGCCGTAGCCGACCAGCTGGTTGTTGCGCACGCCGGCGACCGACGCCAGATCACGCACGCGCTCGGCGCGCGCGGGGCCGCAGGCGATCAGCAGCAGCAGCAGGGTGAGCACCAGGTAGACGCGCAGCAGCGTGTCATGTCCGGGGCGCCAGGTGCGGTACGGCAGGTTCACGCTCATGTCTCTCAGAAGGGCAGCCACGGGAGGTTGAAGAAGCGCGACAGCAGTCCGGGGCGGTTGGCGTCGCTCAGCGCTCCGCTCTGGCCGTACGCGATGCGCGCGTCGGCCACCTGCTGCGAGGAAATCGTATTGGCCGCGGAGATGTCGATCGGGCGGATGATGCCCTGCAGGCGGACATATTCATCCGACTGATTGATCTGCATCTCCGTCTGGCCCCGCACCAGCAGATTGCCGTTCGGCAGCCGTCTGACGACGGTCACCGTGATCGCGCCCACCAGGCTGTCGCTCTGGGTGCTGTCGCCGGCGCCGCTGAACGCATTGGCATTGTTGATCGAGCCGCTGAGGAACGAGTGTCCGTGGATGCTCATCGGAATGCCGAGCAGCGACGGCGCGGACATCGAGTCCTTGGTGCTCTTGGAGGTGTCGGTGGCCGACTTGTTCGATGCGGCGGTCGACTCGTTGAGCAGCACCGTGACGGTGTCGCCGACGTTGTGTGCAGTGGGGTTCTCGAACAACCCGCCGCCATCGTAGTTGGCATGGAAGATGGCGCCATCCGGCCGCGGCACGGGGATCTTCGGCATGTCGAAAGCCTGATCGTACTTCAGAGGCGGCTGTGTGGCACAGGCGCCGAGCAGGCATGCGCCGAGCAAAGCCAGCCAGATACGCAGTTTGCGACGATGGGCGGTCACGCTGTGCCTCACATGTTCTGGGTCGCGTACTGCAGCATCTGCGACACCGTGGAGATCGCCTTGGAATTCATCTCGTACGCGCGCTGGGTCTCGATCATGTCGACCAGCGACTGGACCACGTCCACGTTCGAGGCCTCGAGCTCTCCCTGGCCGACGGTGCCGAGACCGTTCGTGCCGGGGCTGCCGGTCTGCGGCGAGCCGCTCGCCGCGGACTGCAGCAGCAGGTTGTTGCCGACCGGCTGCAGGCCGGTCGGATTGATGAAGTTCGCGAGCTGGATCTGACCCACCTGGCTCGGGGTCGACTGCCCCGGCAGCAGCACGCTCACAGTGCCGTCGGTGCCGATGGTCACGCTCTGCGCGCCCTGCGGGATGGTGATGCCGGGCTGCACCACGTAGCCGCTCGCGCTCACCAGCTGGCCCTGAGAATTCACCTGGAAGCTGCCGTCGCGGGTATAGGCGAGCGTGCCGTCGGGCATCTGGATCTGGAAGAAACCCTGTCCCTGGATGGCGAGGTCGAGCGGATTGCCCGTCTGGGTCAGGCTGCCCTGGCTGTAGTTCTTCTCGGTGGCCACCAGGCGCACGCCGGTGCCGATCGACAGGCCAGAAGGCGACTGCGTCGACTGCGTGGTGTTCGCGCCCACCTGCCCCTTGTTCTGGTAGAGCAGATCCTCGAACACGGCGCGATCGCGCTTGAACCCCGTGGTGTTGACGTTCGCCAGGTTGTTGGCGATGACCGACATCTCGGTGTTCTGCGCGTCAAGACCGGTCTTGGCGGCCCACAAAGCTGCGTCCATAGAAATACCCTCGTGCTGTCGCTAGGTTAACCGGGCTGCAGCAGCTGGCTCGAAGCCGCCGAATTGCCCTTGTCGGCTTTCATGACCTTGACCTGCAGCTCGAAGCTGCGCGCCAGATCGATCATGTTCACCATCGCATTGGCCACATCGACATTGCTCGATTCGAGCACTCCGGAGGCGAGCCGGACGGTGGCGTCCGCCGGCGCCGTGCCGCCGTTCGCCATCACGAACAGCTCATCGGGCTGGCGCGTCAGGCTCGAGGCCGGCGGATTGACCAGCTTGATGCGTCCGACCGTGGCCAGGGTGTCGGGGCTCTGGCCGAGCGGCACCACCGAGACCGTGCCATCGGCGCCGATGCGCACCGAGGCGCTCGGCGGCACGCTGATCGGGCCGCTGTCACCGAGCACCAGCTGGCCGGTGCTGGTCACCAGCATGCCGCTCGCCTCGACGTGCAGGTCGCCGTTGCGGGTGTAGGCCTCCTGGCCGTTCGGTCCCTGCACGGCGATGAATCCCGGGCCCTGGACGGCCACATCGAGCGGCCGGCCGGTGCTGATCATCGATCCGGAGGCGCTGTCCCAGCCGTTGGTGTTGGCCGTGGCATAGACCCGCGACGCATAGCCGCTGCCGAGCGTCGCCTGGCTCTGGAAGGCCGACAGCTCCGCCTTGAACCCGACGGTGTTGGCGTTCGCCAGGTTGAAGTTGTTGACCGCCTGGGCGTTGAGCAGCTCCTGGGCGCCCGTCATGGCCACGTACAGCGACTTGTTCACCTGCGTCTCCCGGCCCGGGTCCGGATCAGATCCTGAGGATGGCCTGCGTGTCCTGGTTCGCGGTGCTGATCATCTGGGAATTGGCCTGGAAGTTGCGGCTGGCGGTGATCATGTTGACCAGCTCCGCGGTGACGTTGACGTTCGACTGCTCGAGGGCGCCGGACTGGATGGTGCCGAATCCGGAGGTGCCGCCCACGCCGTTGACCGCGGCGCCGGAGGAGTAGGTCTGCAGCCACTGCGTGTTGCTCGTCTGCGCCAGTCCCTGGGGATTGGCGAAGTTCGCCAGCGCCACCTGTCCGAGGGTGGTCGACTGGCCGTTGGTGAAGTTCGCCTGCACCACGCCGGAGGGGCTGATGTTGATGCCGGTGAGGTTGCCGGTCGTGTAGCCGTTCTGCGAGATGGCATTGACGGCGAACGAGTTGCCGTACTGGGTGGAGGTGCCGAAATTGAAGCCGATGTTCATCGGGCTGGCACCGGTGGCCGGCGTGTACGAGCCGAAGTTGACCGTGCCGTTCGCCGGGGAGGTGAGCGTGCCGGAGCTCGAATAGGTGAGTGGCTGCGGGCCGCCGACCGCCGAGCCGTCGACGTACAGCGAGGCGTCCCAGGTGCTGCTGGTGTTGTTGGTCGCGCCCTTGACGAAATACAGCTGGGCGGTATGCGCCGCGCCAACCGAATCGTACACGGTCAGCGAGGTCGTGTTGTTGTAGCTCGTCGAGTCGCTCGGGTTGAGCGGCGTGGTGGCCGGGGGGGTGGCATTCGACGGCAGATTGAGGGTCATGGTCGCCGTGGTGGTCGCCTGCGGCGCGACCTGGGCGGTCGAGAGCTGCAGGTCGGACAGTCCGCCGGTGTTGAAGCCGCCGTTGGCGAGCGGCTGGTAGCCCTGGACGCGGTCGCCGGAGGCGGTGACCAGGTAGCCGTTCTGATCGACCTGGAAGGCGCCGTTGCGGGTATAGGCGAGCGAGCCGTTGTTGCTCACGATGAAGAAGCCGTTG
>JAJYTX010000234.1 GCA_021792815.1 Pseudomonadota bacterium | reverse complement strand
TCGCCGCCGTGCTGAGAGTCGGGTTCGCGGTGCTGCACGGTCCGGAATGGTTGGCGGGAACCGCGGCATTTCTCTGGGCGACCGCGTTTCTCATCTACCTGCTCCGATTCGCCGCCTCTCTCGTTCGCCCCAGTCTGCCCCGCGTCCACCCGGCATGACCGGATCCGGCCTGCCCGGGGATCGGCAGGCCGGTGCTCGTTCTCAGCTTTCCGCAAGACCGAAGCGGTAATCGATCCGCGCCCGCTCCGCAGAAACCCGCCCGCTTGCGACATCGCGCGCCACGGCGGCGGCGTCCCGCTCCGCCGGATCACCGAAGCCGCCTCCCCCGGCCGTGTCGAATTCGACGACATCGCCTTTCCGCAGCCGCGTCAATCCATAGGAATCCGCCGGCCTGCCATTGACCGTCAATCGCGCCAGGCTGCCGGATCTGCCGCCGAACAGGCCTTCGGGCGCCAGCTGAAAGCGCCCGGATTGAATCGCCATGCCGACGCTTCCGAGCGGCCCGCTTTCCTCATCCGGCACCCAGATCACCTCACGCCGGCCCTGCGCGCCGCGGAACTTGCCGGCGCCGCCGGAATCGACCAGCAACTCCCGCGAGCGGATCACGAGCGGCGTATCACTCTCGAAAATCTCCACGGGCGTGTTTGCCGCATTGGCGGGAAATACGAAGCTTCCCGAACCATCGCTGCTTGCCCCGGCGCCCATGCCGCCGCCGCGAATCACCGCCGCATGGAACGGGTCGCCGCTGCACCGCGCGCCGAAGAACACCTGCATGGTCGCCGGCGTCCCGCCGCTGCCGGCGATCACGCGCTCAGGCAACACCGGCGCCAGGGCACGATAGATGATCTCCGTCATGAAATGCCCAATCTGCATCCGGGCCACAACCGGTGCCGGATGCCGACAGTTGACCACCGTTCCCTCCGGAGCGATCAGGGTTATCGGCGCCGCCGTGCCTTCGTTGTTCGGCAGTTCCGGGTCGAAGATACTCTTGATCGCCATGTGTACATAGGCATAGGTGAAGTTGAATACGACGTTTCCACCCCACTCCACCTGGCGGGTCGTTCCAGACAGGTCGACGACGACATCACTTCCGTTGATCCTCAACTCGCAGCGGATCTCGACCGGCTCGTGTCCTTCCATCTGCTCGATGGTGCCGCTCGCGCGGTAGGTACCGTCGGGCACGCGGGCGATCGCTTCGCGCAGGCTCTGCTCGCTGCGCCGGATAATCTCATCCGCCAGCCCATCGAGATCCTCGAGCTTGTAATCCTCGAGAAGCTGCTGTATGTGCTGCGCACACACGTGATTCGCCGCGATCTGCGAGCGGATGTCTCCGTGAACCTGTTCCGGAGTACGCACGTTCGCCCGAATGACCTCCATGACGTCCTGGTTTGGCTGCCCCCCGCTGTATAGGCGCACCAGCGGCAGGAACAGTCCCTCTTCGAAGACATCGTGATTGTTCGACGCGACCCGCCCGCCCACATCGGCATGGTGCAGTATGCAGGCCGTGAACGCGATGAGCCTGTCGCGGTAAAACACCGGACTCAGAACGCAGACGTCGTTCAGGTGACCCGCGAGCGCCCACGGATCGTTGGTGATGAAGACATCTCCCGGCCGGAAGAAATCCGCTGGCCGGCTGTTGACCAGCTTCTTGATGCCGAGCGCCATTGCTCCCGACTGCCCGGGACTGGCGAGCGTGCCTTGTGCAAGCTCTCGGCCATGGCTGTCGGTGAACATACAGGTATAATCGTGCGAGTCTCGCAGGACGCTTGAGAAGGCCGTTCTCACCACGGCCGCATCCGCCTCATCGACGATGGACACGAGGCGGCGCCAGAGGATTTCGAGCGTGACGGGGTCGAAGCGCTGCACTGTTGGTCACTCCTAGGACAGATCGATCCACAAGAAACCGAAATCATCCACTCTGACCTGCCCCCTCGCGCCGATCACGACCGTCGACTCGCGTTCTTCGATGATCGCCGGTCCCGACAGCTGCACGCCCGGCGCAAGGAGATATCGGTCATAAACTGTATGTGGAATCATCGCACCGGCCAGCGGGCAGAAGGCCGGTCGCTCACCCTTGATCGCCCGGGCGGCAGTCGCGCCCGCGACCGGCTTCAGCCTGGGCAGTTCCAGCAGCTTGACCGGCAAGCTGGCCCGCACCCTGAAACTGACGAACTCCACGTCGCATTCCGGATAAGTCCGGCCGTAAAGCTTCGCGTAAACGGCATCGAAGCGTGACCGCACTTCCTGCGGCGTGAGCGTCGGGAGGTCGACCGTGGGCAGCGCCAATGTGGTTTCGGAACCCTGGCCCACGAAACGCACGTCCACCGAGCGCTCGAAATTGACTGCGTTCGCGACACCGCTCGACTGCAACGCCGTGGCGGCGGCTGCCTCGAGGCCGTGGAAAATACCCTCCAGTGCGGCGAAATCCGCATCACGCAACGGCGTCTTATGGCTCCTGACGACATCGAATGCGCGCAGCGCCGTGAAAAATCCGAGCGCCGATCCGACCCCGGCGTTCGGCGGCACCAGCAGACGCGGCGCTCCGAGCTTGCGCGCGAGTCCGTACATGTGCACGGGTCCGGCGCCGCCGAATCCGGCGATCGTCACGCGCCGCGCATTGCCGCCACGCTCCGCTATGTGAGTCTTGGCCGCGGCCGCCATCGTCTCGTTGATGAGGTCATGAATGCCCCACGCCGCCTGCAGCAGCGAGATACCGAGCGGCTCGGCAATCTGCTCCTGGATTCCGCGGCGCGCCGCGGCGACATCGAGCCGCATGGTTCCACCGAGAAAGTAGTCGGCATCGAGGTAGCCGAGCAGCAGATCGGCGTCGGTTACCGTTGGCGCCGTGCCGCCCCGGCCGTAGCAGATCGGACCCGGCTCGGCGCCCGCGCTCTGTGGACCGACCTGCAGGGTCCCGACCCGGCTGCGGCGCGCGATCGAGCCGCCTCCCGCACCGATCTCCATCAGGTCGACGACCGGAACCTGCAGCGTGATGCCGCTGCCCTTCTGAAACCGCTGCACACGACCCACTTCGAATGTCGGCACGACTTCGGCGGTGCCATTCTGGATCAGGCATGACTTCGCGGTCGTGCCGCCCATGTCGAAGCAGAACATGTCGGGCAGATCGAACAGCTTGCTGAAATACTGACCGGCAATCACCGCTGCGCAGGGGCCCGATTCGATGATGCGGACCGGGTACGCGGCCGCGATATCCGCCGAGGTGACCCCGCCCGATGACAGCATGATGAACAGCCGGCCACTGAAGCCATGCGCCGCGAGCCTCTGTCTCAGCGACTTCAGGTACGTTTCCGTGAGTGGCTTGACGTACGCATTGGCCACGGTGGTGCTGGTCCGCTCGTATTCGCGGATTTGAGGCAGGACCTCGTAGGAGACCGAAACCGACACGCCGGGCAGCTCCTCGGCGATCAGGCGTTTGATCTCGAACTCGTGCTGCGGATTCTCGAATGAATTGAGCAGGCAGACCGCAATGGATTCGACCCCATCGGCCTTCAGGCGAGCCAGCGTGGCGCTGACGCTCTGCGGCTCAAGCGGCTGCAGAACGCTGCCGTCGGCGCGGACGCGCTCGCGGACCTCGAGCCGCCGCTCGCGGGGAACCAGGGGCTCTGGTATCGGCGCGTGCGGATCGTACGCGGCATAGCGGACTTCGCGGCCGAGTTCCAGGACGTCGCGGAAGCCGCTGGTGGTCAGCAGGCCGGTACGCGCGCCCTTGCGCTCGATGATTGCATTGATGACAAGCGTCGTGCCGTGAATGACTTCCTCCAGGTTCGCAATCGTTCCGGGGCGCATGCGTTCGAGCGCCACAAGACCATCGAGAATCGCCTCGGCCGGATCCGTCGGCGTCGTGAGGCACTTATACGAGTGGGTCTCACCCGTGCTCTCATTGAGCAGGACGAAGTCTGTGAATGTCCCGCCGACATCTATTCCTACGCGCATAGGCCGCCTTTATTGACACCGTTCGAGAGCATAGTGTACCGTATGCAGTACGCAATTTACCATCGCGGGTTGCGGCCGCTCTGGGGTGGGTTCGGGCCGGTTGTATGGCACTCAGCCTTCTGGGTTTTCGCGCGTCGCCGGCCTGCGCCGGCTGCTGCCGGGGTCTGCCGGGCCTCTCGGGCAAGACTGGATCAGAGAAAGCATTGGCCGGACCGTAACGATGGACCTGTCGCACTGGATTGAGCGCAACGCCCGATTTCTGCCGGATCACACCGCGATCCGCTTCGAGGACGAAGTCCTCAGCTATGCGCAGTTCGCCCGGGAAATCGACACGACCGCCCGTTACCTTGCGCAGCTCGGCGTGCGCGAGAACTCCGTGGTTGCCTACCTGGGACTCAACAGCCCATTGCTGCTGAAGCTGATCTTCGCCTGCGCCCAGCTGGGAAGCCTTCTCGCCCCGATCAGCTGGCGCCTTGCCTCACAGGAACTTGACCGCATCCTCGAGGACTGCGCTCCTCAGGCACTGGTGGCGCAGCCGTCCTTCCTCGAAGCGCTGCGCCCCCTGACCGCGACGCGAGCGGCCACCTGCCTGGTCACCGGCGGCGAGCCGCCGCCCGGATGGCTTGCCTGGAGCCCCACAGACGCGCCGCGCGGGCCCCTGCCCGCCAGACTGCGCGCCGGGCGACCGGAAGCGCCGATCATCCTCTGTTACACATCGGGAACGACCGGGACGCCGAAGGGCGTCGTCCTCACGCAGGACGCGCTCGAATGCAACGCGGCCAACAGCACGCACATGCACGACCTGACCAGCCAGGACCGGGTCTTGACGACGCTGCCGATGTTTCACGTCGGCGGGCTCAATATCCTCAGCCTCCCGGCGCTGCATGCCGGCGCATCGCTGGTGCTGCATGCGCGCTTCAGCGCCGAAGAAGCGCTACGGACGATCGATACGGAACGTATCACGCTCACCGTCCTGGTTCCGGCACAGCTTACCGCGATGCTCGAGCTGCCGGACTGGAGCGCCTCGAAACTGGCTTCGCTGCGCATGATCACGACCGGATCGACCATCGTGTCCGAGCAGTTTGCGAAACGCATCAATTCCCTGGGAATTCCCCTGGCGCAGGTGTACGGTTCGACCGAGACCTCTCCCATCGCCGCGTACCAGCGCCGGGAAGATGCGGCGCTGCGTCCCGGATCCGCCGGTGCGCCGGCGCTGCATTGCGAGATTCGCATCGTGGATGGCACCCGTGCCGACGTTCCCGTGGGTGTCGACGGAGAGATCCTCGTCAGAGGGCGCAATGTCATGAGTGGCTATTGGAACCAGCCCACCCAGACCGCCGCCGCCTTCTGCGATGACTGGTTCTGCTCCGGGGATATCGGACACCTGGATCCCGACGGCTACCTGTACGTCGTGTCGCGGAAGAAGGACATGATCATCACCGGCGGGGAGAACGTTTATCCCGAGGAGGTCGAGACCCTGCTGCTCGACAGCCCATCGATCCTGGAGGTC
>JAJYTX010000233.1 GCA_021792815.1 Pseudomonadota bacterium | reverse complement strand
TCGCCGGTGCCGACGCGATTCTGGGTCATCATGCCCACATCCTCAAGGGAATCGAGACCATCGAGGGGCGCCCGGTGCTGTACAGCCTCTGCAACTTCGCAACCGACCTCAGGATGGACCCGGAGCATGCCTCGCGGGCGAGCTTCAAGGAAATCCAGGCGCTCGCGCCGGACTGGATGCCCGACTTCGACAGCCTCTACAACTTCCCACCGGACTCTCGCTGGTCGGTGATTGCACGGCTGCGCGTCGCAGACGGTCACATCCGCGAGACTGCGTTGCTGCCGCTTTTCATCGGTCGCGATGCGGTGCCACGCCTTCTGCGGGCTTCCGATCCGCGCTTCGGGGAGGTACGCGACTATCTCCTTGCAGTCACACACGAGGCAGGCCTGAACGGTCGCCTCGTCGCGGCGGATGACCGGCTGGTCGTCGACCCCGGCACCTGATTGCCTGACGATACCGCAATGCCGCGCACTGCGCCTTCCGCCGACTCCCTCGGACTGAGCGCCCGTCTCGCGAGCCATGCCCTGAGATTCGATGCGGCAACACTCTCGTCGACCGTCATCAGCGCCACCCGACGCGCGATCCTGGACGGCATCGGGGTGATGTTGGCGGCAAGCGGTGAGTGCCGGGAAGTGCGGCCTTTTCTCGATCTGGTGCGGAGTCAGCCCGGACCCGCACAGGCGACGCTGCTCGGATTCGGCGAGCGCGCCAGCGCCGCACAGGCAGCGCTGGTGAACGGTGCCCTGGCGCACGCGCTCGATTACGAGGATGCCTTCGACCCTGTGCCGCTGCATCCCAACGCTTCTCTGCTGCCCGCAGCCCTCGCGGTCCTCGAGGGATGCCCCTGTTCCGGGCGAGAACTGATCGCGGCGGTGGCTCTCGGTTGCGATCTGGTATGTCGGCTCGGCCTGTCGCTGCGACGGCCTCTGGAGGCGGGCGGCTGGTACCCTCCGCCGATCCTGGGCGCCTTCGGTGCAGCGCTCGCGGCGGCGCGGCTCGCAGGCCTCGACCCGGTCCAGCTCTGTGACGCCTGGTCGCTGCTGCTCGGCCAGAACTGTTGTCCCGGTGAGATCAAGTTCAGCCCCGACAGCAGCCTGCGCGCGGTGCGCGAGGCGTTTCCGGCGCAGGCCGCCGTGCAGAGCGTACAACTGGCCGCGCGCGGAGTACGCGGCTTCGAAGCCCCGTTCGAGGGAACCGCTGCCTTCTACCAGCTGTTTGCGGCGGGGCAGTACGACCCTGCACCGCTTCTGGAGGACCTCGGGGAGCGCTTCTGGATCGAGCAGCTCAGCTTCAAGCGCTGGCCCTGCTGTCGCGGCACCCATGCTTACATCGAGGCGGCGCAGAACCTGCAGCGCCTGCATGCGGTGCGACCGCAGGACATCGAGACCATCGTGTGCACGGGCGGCAGCATTCAGCAGATGCTGGCCGAGCCTCGCGACCGCAAACAGCACCCGCGAACCCTCATCGATGCCAAATTCAGCATCCCTTTCGTGACCGCGCTGACCCTGTGCCGCCCGGATGTCACCCTGGGCAGCTTCACCGAGGAGGCATTGACCGATCCGATGCTGCTCGATCTGGCCGAGCGCTGCGAGTTCCGGTGCACGCCCGAGTGGCCATCCGGCGACGCTGCCGGCGGCGAGCTTACGCTGCGTCTGCGCGACAGCCGCCTGCTGCAGCATCGGGTGCCGCGAGCCCTTGGCGAGCCCGCCCGACCGCTGAGCGATACGGCGCTACGCGAGAAGTTCATCGACTGCGCATCGCGGGCGGCCCGGCCGCTCGGGCCCCGACAGGCAGCGCGTCATGCCGATCGCATTCTCGCGCTCGAGTCCGAGCCCGACGCGGCGCTGGCGCTGCTTGCGATGCTCGACGGCCGGGACTGACGCCGACTCGCGGTCGGCAGGCACGGTGTCTCGATCCGAAAACGTGATCAAAGTCATGTCACGACAGACGATCCGGCCCGATCGACGCCCGCAAATCACGTTTTCGGCCGACGCAGGACCCCGCTGCGCTTCCCAGCGTGGTCGAAGGCCGGAATGTCATGATAATTGTCACCTCGCTGGCCTGGGCGATGCCCGGCCCAGGCGAGCCGGCTTGCCCAAGCTCAGATACCGTCGGCGCCTGTTGGCAGCGCCGGTGTCCGGCGTCTTCTGTTTATTGACAAAATTGTTAACAATCTGTAGGATGTCTCATCCGAACCCCGAGGCTGTTGAGTCCCCATGAGCACGGCGGCGCATACCGGCCAGATATTCAATATTCAGGGGTTCTCGATCCACGACGGTCCCGGCATTCGATCGACCGTTTTTCTCAAAGGTTGCCCGCTGCGCTGCGACTGGTGCCAGAACCCGGAGTCGCAACAGACACAGACGGAGATCCTGTTCCTCGCCGACAAATGCGACGGCTGCGGCAAGTGCGTCGCGGCCTGCGCTGGGGGCGCGATCTCCCTGATCGGCGGCTCGGTGCGCACCGGCCGTGGACGATGTGGCGCACAAGGAGCCTGCGTCACCGCCTGCCCTGCGGGCGCTCGCGAACTCATAGGACGCCAGACTACCGCGGAAGACATCGTCGCCGAGGTATTGAAGGATTCCGCGTTCTATGCGAGCTCCGGTGGCGGCGTGACCCTGAGCGGCGGCGAGCCGCTCTTTCATCCGACGTTTGCCGCCGAGATTCTCCGGCTATGCAAGATCGCCGGCCTGCATACCACTCTGGATACGTGCGGTTACGCGACCTGGACCAAGGCCCTGCGGGTACTGCGATATGTCGATCTCGTGCTATATGACTTCAAGCACATGGATTCCGAGCAGCACCTGCGCGGGACCGGCGTCCCGAACGAACTCATTCTGGACAACGCCAGGCGCATACACCATGAGCTGCGCATCCCGATATTCGCCCGGGTTCCGGTACTGCCGGGATTCAACGATTCGGACGAGAACATGTCGGCCACCGCGCGATTCATCGCCACCGAGCTGCACAGCTCCGTTCCCGTCCACCTGATCGGCTTTCACGGCTTCGGCGAAGGGAAGCGCGCCCGGCTGGAGCGCGCGCCGATGTCTCTGTCGCTTACCGCACCCGACCAGGCAAAGCTGCAACATATCCAGGAGATCTTCGCGTCATGCGGCCTGCAGACGGTGATCGGCGGTTGAGCGTCACTCACGGCCGGGTCCGCCTGCTCCCGTCCGCGGCGCGCCGCGGCGGCATTCTCATCGTGAATCTCCCGCTCGACACCCAGGCAGTCCCAAAACGAGAACGGTGACGTCATGAGCCATCCTGCAACAGCACATCGCAGCGCAACCGTCACCGGCGGCAACGCGGCGATCCCTGAGGTTTCGACGCACATCGAGGACTATCCGCGCATCGCGGCGATGCTCGCCACCGTCCATCCGAAGCGTTATCCCTTGTGCGTCGAGAAGGCACACCTGATTCTCGAGTCATTCAAGGAAACGGAAGGACAGCCGCAGATTCTGCGGCGCGCGAAAGCGCTGCGCAATTTCCTTGATCGACGCACGATATTCATCGAAGACGGGGAGCTGATCGTTGGCAACCCGGCCAGCAAGCCGATGGGCCTCGAAGCCGGATCGCTCGGCCCCACCTGGCCTCCCGAGGAGCTCGCGGAGCTGCGCGCCGCGCAATTCGACATCAGCGACGACGATGCCGAGCGGCTCAGGCAGCTCGATGCGTACTGGAAGGGTCAGGGAAGAACTTTGGCCGAGCAACTCGCGGTCTGGTACGACGACCAGCGGCTGTGGCCGTTCATCCAGTCCGGGATCCTGTTCCCCCCGTGGAAGACCAAAAACGAGGGTCGCGGGCATGGATCGGCCGAAGGCGCCTGGGGCCTCGGCCTCGGCCTGACCCTGATTGTGGTCGACATCGAGCGTGCGCTGAGCGTCGGGCTCGAGGCAATCAGCGCGGAGGCCAGGACCGCGCTCGCCGGACTGCGTCCTGATGACCCGGAGTTCACAGCCCGGACTGCATTCCTTGAGTCGATCGTGATCGTCAACGATGCCATGGTCGGGATCGCGAACCGGTTCGCGGACCTGGCGGCTGCCAAGGCGAGCGCCGAAACGGACACCGTCCGCCGGGCGGAGCTGCTGCAGATCGCGCAGATGTGCCGTCACGTTCCAGGCAAGCCGGCCCGCAATTTCCGGGAGGCGCTGCAGTCGTTCTGGTTCCTGTGGCTCATGATCGCGAGCGGCACCGCGTCGGGCGGCCGTTTCGATCAGATTTTCCATCCATATTACCGGCGCGACCGCGACGCCGGCACCCTCACGGACAGAGAAGCCGTGGAGCTGCTTGCGGCGCTGCGCATCAAGGTGATGCAGGTCAACTTCCTCTCCGGAGGCAAGGCCCAACGGGCCAAGTGGGCCGGATTTGCCAAGTGGAACAATTGGGTGATCGGCGGCGTCAGCAGTGACGGCCGGGATGCCAGCAACGAACTGAGCTACCTGCTGCTGGACGCAGCCAGGATCTGCCCGACTCCCCACTACACCTTGACGCTGCGCGTCCACGCAGGCACTCCGGAGCCCCTCATGGTCCGGGCCCTCGAGGTCGTCAAGCTGGGCCTCGGCATGCCGGCCTTCGTCGGCGACAAGTCATACATCGATTATCTGACGCGCGAGGGCGCAACCCTGGCGGACGCGCGCAATTATGCGCTCGGTGGCTGCCTCGACGCGATGATCCCCGGCAAGTCGCGCACCAGCGCTATCGGCATGTTCATCGTGCCGCGGGTGCTGGAGATAGCGCTCAACGGCGGCATCGATCCGCGATCCGGCGTCAGGCTGGGACCGGAAACGGCGACGCTCGGCAGCGTCACCACGTTTGCGCAGCTGCTCGACTCATTCAAGATTCAGCTTCGCCACTTCATGGAACTGGCAAACGAAGAGCACGACATCCTGCTGAACGTCCAACGGGACCTGTTTCCGGACGTCTCGCACTCGATGCTGATGGCGGACGCGATTCCACTCGGACGTGACGTTCTGCACCGTCAGTTGCCGTTTGAGAACGGCTCGGTCCTCAATCCGGTCGGCATGATCAACGTGGCAGATGCACTGGCGGCGTTGAAGAAGCTCCTTTTCGACGAAGCCAGCGTCTCGCCGGCCACGATGCAGGCCGCCCTGGCGGCGAACTGGGACGGATATGAACCATTGCGCCGAATGTGTCTCGATGCCCCAAAGTATGGCAATGGAGATTCCTACGTCGATGCGATAGCGGCCGAGCTCTACGAATTCTGGGCCCGGACTGCTTCATCGTTCGTCAGTTCCTGGGGCGGGCGTGTCAAGAGCTCCGGCATATCTATCACAGCCTATGGTCCCGGCGGCGCCATCACCGGCGCCACGCCAGACGGTCGCCACGCCGGCGAGACACTGGCGGACGGAGTAGTCTCGGCCGCGCAGGGAAAGGACGTGGCCGGGCCCACGGCGCTGCTACGCAGTGCGATATCCGTTGACCAAACAGCATTTCAATCGATGCTCTTCAA
>JAJYTX010000232.1 GCA_021792815.1 Pseudomonadota bacterium | reverse complement strand
CGAAAGTCCCGCAGGATCGGCACCGCGAGCTGCACGGCGAAGCTCGGCGGCATCTGCACCCGCAGCGTCCGCTGCATCGGAGCGCCCTCGTTGCGGATGTCGTCGATCGCGTATTCCAGCCGGTCGAAGGACTTGGCGACCGCCGGCAGCAGATGCTGCCCGGCCTTGGTGAGCGTGAGCGCGTGGGGGCGCCGCTCGAACAGCTGCACGCCGATCAGCCGTTCGAGCGAAATGACGTGCCGCGACAGCGCGCTCTGGGATATCAGCAGCGCGTGGGCGGCGGCCGTGAAACTGCCGTGCTTGGCCACACCCTCGAAGGCGCGCAGCGCATTGAGCGGCAGCCAGCGTCGATCGATCGTCTTCTTGCCCATCCGGTCCTCGCGCAGCTTCGGGCGATGCCTGCCGGAGCCCCCGGCGCGATCAGCCGCATACTAACGTTCCGAGCGGCAGCGGCGCAGCGGATTTCCATGCCTTTTTTCGATGCCGCCAGCCAAATTCTCGGCTTGGAGCACCGCAGCCGATGTGAAAGGCTTGGCAGGTAAGATCCCGGACGCCCGGCAGATCACCGGGACGGCATACCCGTGAGCGCATCGCCCCAACACCCCAGGCCCGCCCCTTCCGGGCACCCCATCGGCGCGATCCGCATCAGCCATCACCGCCTGCCGCTCGAGCCACCGTTTCGCGCCGGCCGGGACACCCGTCCGCGGGTGCATTTCGACACCACGATCGTACGGGTGGCGACCGACACGGGCCTCGAGGGCTGCGCCTCGGGTGATCTGACGCCCGGAGCCGCTCAGGACTTCGGACGCTCGTTGTGCGGATCGTAGAGCGCGCGCTGACCGACCGCTTCCACGCGCAGCGGATAGCGTTCGCCGAAGTATTCCAGGGCCAGCGCGCGCCCTTCCCGCGCATAGCGCTCGGGCAGGTAACCGAGGGCGAGATTCTTCCCGACCGACGGCCCGTAGGCGATGCTGGTCGTGAAGGAGCGTCGCGCGAGCTCATCCACCAGCACCTCGCCGCTGTGCGGATCCAAAATGGGCCATTGACCCACCGGATAGCGCGCAACGCCACGGCTGTCGATGTTCTCCGTCAGGCTCATCGTGCACAGATAAGCCGCCTGGCGTGGACGTTCCCGCTGGGCGAGGTAAGCGGCCTTGCCGAGGAATTCATCTTCCTTGACCTTGGCACGCGCCAGGCCCGCCTCATACAGGTTGTATTCCGTGAGCAGCTCCGCGTTCTGCAGCCGCAGGCTTTTCTCCAGCCGTCTCGTGTTCGCATAGGTTTCGATGCCCACCGGCGTGACGCCCTGCTCGTACAGCAGATCCCACAGTGTCAGGCCGTAACTCGGCGAGACATACAGCTCCCAGCCCTGCTCGCCCACGTAGGAGATGCGGAAGGCCCACACCGGCAGGCCGCGCACGCCGATTGCTCGTGCCGTGGCGAACGGAAACTGTTCCTGGGACAGCGCCTGCGGATCGTCCGCCACGGCCTGCAGGACGCGGCGCGCCTCGGGTCCCCAGAGACCGAGCGTCACGATGTCATCGCTGCGGTCCTGGATCTGCACCCGGTCATGACGCGCCTCCCTGACCCGCTTCATCCACATCAGATCCCGCGGTCCGGTGCTGCCACCGCACACGACACGGTACTGAGAGGCGTCCAGGCGGATGATGGTGAGATCGGCCCGCACCCCGCCCGCTTCGTCGAGGAAGTGCGTGTAGATGCCTCGACCCGGCGCGGTGGCGCCGCCCACCTTGGCCACCGAGAGATATTCGAGAAATGCCTCGGCGTCCGGGCCCACCACATCATAGATGGCAAAGTGCGACAGGTTCACCATCCCCACGCCGTCGCTCATCGCGAGCTGCTCGGCGTTGGATACGGGCCAGAAGTGACGGGCATCCCACTCGTTGCGCCGCTGCGGCACGCGTTCGAGATACTTCTCGAGCCGCTGCTCGTTGGCGCCGTAGCCGTGGGCGCGCTCCCAGCCCGCCGCCTCCATGAAGTAGCCGCCGAGTGCCTTCTCCCGCGGCCAGAACGGGCCGCGGCGCAGATCACGCCCGGTCAGATACGGCTCGCGCGGATGAACCGGCGGGTTGTACACCTTGCTCGCGGTCTCCGTGCAGCGTCCGAGCACATAGGCCGGCGTCTTCTGCACCGGATAGAAGCGCGCGATGTCGATGCTGAACGGATCCCACTGCGTGCGCCCCTTCACCAGCCACTCGGCGAACAGCTTGCCGATGCCCGGAGCATCCTTGACCCACACGGCCTCGGCGAACCAAAGCCCGCCGACCTCCGGGGACTCCCCGATGAGCGGCATGCCGTCGGCGGTGATCGACATCAGGCCATTGAACGAGCGCTTCTCGTCCCAGCCGAGCTCGCCCAGCAGCGGCACGAGTCCGGTGGCGCGTTCGTAGCCCTGCATCACCTGCTCGATGTCCATGTCGCGCATCGACGGCGACAGCCGCGCCTCGCCCGGCTCGGCGATCTCGCGCGGCTGCACCATCCGCGGCTGGTTCTGCTCGTAGTAGCCCCATTCGAGCTGACCGCCCTCGGACGTGGTGGGATCGCCCGTATCGCGCAGGTACGAGGAGTTACCCTGATCGCGCAACAGGGGATAACCGATCTCCTTGCCCGTGCCAGCAAAGGCGGTATAGGGTCCGAAGAACAGCAGCGGGTGCTCGAACGGCATCAGGGGCAGCGGCGAGCCGCTGCGCCCGGCGAGCAGCGGCCCCCAGATGCCGCTGCTCAGAATCACGATCGGCGTCTTGATATAGCCCCTGCGCGTCTCGACACCGCACACCCTCCCCGCATGCACGTCGATCGACAGCGCCGGGGTGTTGGCAAAAGCCTGCAGCCTGCCGGTCGAAACCGCGCGCTCGAGGAGCACACCCGCCACACGTTGCGAGCGGGGCACGACCAGACCGGCATCCGGATCCCACAGCGCCCCCTGAATCGCCGTTTCCTCGAGCAGTGGGAACAGTGTCTTGGCCCTGCCCGCGGACACCAGCTCGGCGCGGGTACCGAATGCCTTGGCCGAGCCAACCTTGCGCCGGAGCTCCTCCATGCGCTCGTCGTCTGCGGCCCGCGCCACCTCCAGGCCGCCGATCCGGCAGTAATGGCCCAGGCGCTCGTAGAACTCACGGCTGTACAGCGTGGTGCAGCATGACAGCCGGTCGTGGCTGGTCATGTAGCAGAAATCCGAGGCGTGTGCGGTGGAACCGATGTCGGTGGGTATCGCGGATTTATCCAGCCCGACGATGTCGTCCCAGCCGAGCTCGAGCAGGTGATGCACCACCGAGGCCCCGACGATGCCTCCCTGGCCGATGATGACCGCGCCCGCTTCTGTCGGAAACCGACGCTCTCTGCTGCCCTGGCTCATGTCCGCTCACTCTCCTGGCCAACCGTCCGGCGAGACCCCCGCGGCAAACACGCGGCGTCGCCGCGCGGCCGCGCCGCGACGCCGCATTCGCCAGCAGGGCGGAGTGCCGCGCCAGCCTGCCGCAATGGCGCCGGCGCCAGTATGGGCGCCGCCGCTTCCAGACGCTGGTCGAATTTCGTCATCGGCTTGTCCGGATGCGTCGGGCAGGATCCGAGCCGCTGCCGCGCCGCCGTATCCTGCACGGCATCCTCGGGCCCGCGCGGCGCGACGCACCCCGCCACGTCGCGCCGGCGAGCGGCCCGCCGCCGCTCGCCGGCCACGGCTTCCCATGCGCCCCGCGCCGGATTGCGTGGGAGTCCGACCGCGCACACCAGGACTTTCAGTGCGACGCGTAATGATAGCTGAAGGTCAGCTCGAACACCCTCGGACGCATCGGGGTCCAGGTCTCGATGAACTGCCGACGCGAGGTGAACAGGCTCTTGTTCACGTTGGTGAGGTTGGTCCCCAGCAGCGACAGCGTCCACGGTCCCCGCGACACCCCGATCGACGCATCATAGGTGGTCCACGCCGGCTGGATGTCGGTCTCGATCTCCCCGGTCGGGGACACCGAATGTGCCCGATGCTGGAAGCCGACCTGCACGTACGGGAAATACGAGCCGATGATCCAGTCGTAGCGCACCCGCATGTTGGCCTGGAAGGGAGGCGAATTGGCGAGCGGCCCGCCCACCGATCCGAACACGTTCGGCACCGGTATCGCCTGTCCGGCCAAATTGTAATATTCGGTGATCGGCTTGCCGAAATTGGCGCTCCCCTTGACGTTGTCCATCAGTTTCGGCGCATTGATCTGCTCGCCACTGTTCCAGGATGCCGCCGCGTGCACCGACAGGCCGCGCATCGGCAACGCATCGATCGCCAGCTCCACGCCCTTGACGCGATAATTCGCGCCGTTGGTGGTGAAGGTCAGGTTGCCGAAACCGCACTGCGGACAGAACACCTGCACCTGGGTATGAGTCCAGTTCTCCTGATAGACCGCGCCGTCCACCTGCAGCCGGTTGTGGAGCCAGCGCGTCTTCCAGCCGATTTCGTTGTTGGTCAGGTTGTCGGACAGATAGGTCGCCGGCCGCCGCCACTGCGGATTGCCGTTCACGTCCGCGAGATATGTGCCGGTACCCCGGTTGAAGCCGCCCGGCCGGAACCCCTGCGAGTACGTGTAATACGCCATGACGTCCGGGGTGATCCGCCACGTCAGGTTGGCGCGCCCGCGCATGCCGGTCTGCAGCAGGTGATTGGTCGTGGTAAACACCAGGTGCGGATCGTTGACCAGCGGACCCAACGCGTTGACGTTGCCCGCGTCGGCCGGATTGAAGTCCGTTACATTGGAAGTCAGGCACTGACCGAAATAGCTCGTTGGTGTCACCGGCTCGCAGTAGAAGCTGCCCATCGAGCCGCCCACCTCCGAGTTCGACATGCGGAAGTAGCGCGCGCCGGCCGTGATGGTCAGTTTGTGCGGCACGATGTCGAAGCTCGCAGAGAAATACACCGCCCGCTGGATGAAGGTGCGCTCGCTGTCGTCGAAGAACGCCGGATGGGTCGCGAAGCCATTGGGACCGGACTGATAGGGCATGCCCGGGAACGTCACGAGCGGCAGGAAGCAGCCGGCGGTTGCCCCGCCCGGCGCGCACTGCGGGATGGTATTGTAGTTCCACTGGGTGAGACCGTAGAGCTTGTAGTCCTCGTAGTAGAACCCGGCCAGACCCCGCAGCCGCCAGTCGCTCGGCGTGCTGATGCGCAGCTCCTGCGAGAAATGCGTGTTGTGGGTGGTATCGTGCCAGGCTGCACGAGGCGAATAACACCCCTGCAGCTGGTATTTCGCGTTGTACGGACACTGATAGTAGTAACCGTACCGGCCGCGGGCATAGTTGGTGTAATCGCCGAGCTGCTCGGTATGCCGGTCGAGATACACGCCGGCATAGACCAGGCTCAGCGGCCCCACCTTGCCGTCGACGCGCAGCTCGGTGTTCTCCCAGCGATCCTTGTCGTAGGAGGGATTGAACAGGTTCACCGACAGCGGCGGCAGGGCCACGCCATGATATGGACCGG
>JAJYTX010000231.1:2566-5476 GCA_021792815.1 Pseudomonadota bacterium | reverse complement strand
ATCGCCATGGCGGCGTGCAGGTCGAGGTTGTGGCGGCTCATCGGATGGGTGCGGCGCGTCTCGGCGAAGCGGCGCAGCAGCACCTCATCGGCGGCCGTCAGGAAGATCACCTGGCATTCGAGGCCACTGCGCCGCAGCTCATCGACGAGCTGCGGCACGGTGGCGATCTCGGCCGCGGTATTGCGCGCATCGAGCCCGACCGCGGCCCGCTCGTAGGTGCGTTCGCAATTGCGCACCGCGTGGGCGATGAAAGGCTTGAGCAGGGCCGCCGGGATGTTGTCGATGCAGAAGTAGCTCAGGTCCTCGAGCATGCGCAGCGCCACGCTCTTGCCCGAGCCGGACAGCCCGCTCAGGACGACGATGCGCACGGACAGTGAGCCGCGGCGCTCAGACGCGCAGCGCTCTGACCTCGACCGCGTGATGGTCGGTCAGTTTTTCCTTGTGTTTCTTGATGCACCGGTCGAGCTTGTCAGCGAGCAGATCGATGGCGGCGTACATGTCCTCCTCGGTCGAGTCGGCATGGATCAATTGGCCGCTCACACGCAGGGTCGCTTCGACTTTCTGGCGCAGCTTCTCTACCGTCAGGATGCAGTGCACGTCGATGACCTGGTCGAAATGGCGCTCGATGCGCTCGAGCTTCTTCTGCAGGTATCCGCGCAGGGCGGGGGTGACCTCGATGTGATGACCGGTGACGTTGAGCTGCATAGGCATCTCCTATCCGATGGTTTACCGGGGTTCGATCGTGTGCTGATGCTCACAGCGGCATTGCCCCGGAACGCTTGCGTTCGCTGGAGGAGGGAATGTTCATCGCCTCGCGGTACTTGGCCACGGTACGCCTTGCGACCGGAATCCCCTCGGCGGACAGCAGTTCCGCGACGCGACCATCACTCAAGGGCGCGAGCGGGTCTTCTTCCTTGAGGAGCTTTCTGATCTTGGCGCGAATCGCGGTCGAGGACGTGCCGGAGCCGTCGGCGCCCTCGATCTGACTCGAGAAGAAATAACGCAGCTCGAAGACCCCGCGTGGCGTATGCATGTACTTGCCCGAGGTGACCCGCGAGATCGTCGACTCGTGCATCCCGACCGCCTCGGCGATGTCCTTGAGGATCATCGGGCGCATGTGCTCTTCGCCATGCTCGAGGAACTCCACCTGCCGCTCGACGATGGAACGGGTCACTTTGATCAGCGTTTCGTGGCGGATCTCCAGGCTCTTCAGCAGCCAGCGCGCCTCCTGCAGCTGGGAGCGCAGGCTGGCGTGGCTGCTGTTGCGGCCCAGGAGGCTCGCGTAGCTGTGGTTGAGGCGCACGCGCGGCAGGGTGGCCGAATTGATCTCCACCGCCCAACCGTGGTCGGTGCGGCGCACGAACACATCCGGAACGACGTACTCCGGCGAGCCGTTGCTGACCGTGGCACCGGGGCGCGGATGGCAGGACCGCACCAGTGCCAGCGCGCACGCCAGCTCTTCGTCGCTCGCGCGCAGCTCGCGCCTCAGCGCCACCAGCTCTCTGCCGGCGAGGCGCTCCAGGTGATGACGGGCGATCTCGATGGCGGTGCCGAGGCCTGGCGTTGCAGGGTCGAGCTGCCGCAATTGAAGCTCGATGCACTCGCCGATGCTGCGCGCGCCCACGCCCGCAGGATCGAGTGCCTGAACGCCCTTGAGCACCGTCTCGACTTCAGCGGCGTCGCATTGCACGTCGGGCTTGAGGGTGCCGGCGATCTCTTCCAGCGGTTCGGTCAGGTAGCCATCGTCGCTGATGGCATCGACGATCGCCCGGGCAATTGCCAGTTCGCGCGGCTCGAGCGTGGCCACCTCGAGCTGCCACAGCAGGTACTCCTGCAGGGACTGGCCCGAGACATCGGCGAAGTCCTGCTGACGGTCGTCATCGTCCGTGCCCCAGGATGAGTCGCCGCCGCCGCTCTGTGTCCCCCAGTCACCCTCGATGACCTCGATGCCATCGGCGGGAGTCTCGGCGGCCTGAGCGGGCTCGCGCGGCTCGGAGGTCTCTGCGGATTCCAGCGGTCCTGCGCTTTCGGGCTCATCCGCCGGCTCGAGCATGACGTTGGTCTCGAGAAGCTCGCGGATGTGCGCTTGGAGCTCGAGCGCGGGCAGCTGCAGAAGCCGGATCGCCTGCTGCAGCTGCGGGGTCATGGTCAGTTGCTGACCCAGCTTGAGCTGCAGAGAGGGTTTCAGCATGGTGGCATGGATGGCGGAGGCCTTCCTATCCTAGCGGGTAAAATCCGGGTCGCCCATGGGGCCTTGTCGCGGGTTCCTATAGCCGGAACGACTCGCCCAAGTACACCTCACGCACATGGGGATTGGCAAGAATTTCTTCGGTATTCCCGGACGCGATCACGGTTCCCTGATTCACGATATAGGCGCGCTGGCACACCCCGAGAGTCTCGCGCACATTGTGGTCAGTGATCAGCACACCGATGCCCCGGCTGGTCAGTTCCCGGATGATGCGCTGGATATCGAGCACCGAGAGCGGGTCGACCCCCGCGAAGGGCTCGTCGAGCAGCATGAACCTGGGCTCGGCCGCCAGGGCCCGGGCGATTTCCACCCGCCGTCGCTCGCCCCCGGAAAGCGACAGCCCGAGCCCACGGCGGATGTGTCCGATGCGCAGCTCCTCGAGCAGCTCTTCGAGACGCTGCTCGCGCGCCGCCCGGTCGAGGTCAGCGCGTGTCTCGAGGATCGCCATCACGTTGCCCTCGACGGACAGCCGGCGGAATATCGAGGCTTCCTGCGGCAGGTAGCCGAGTCCGAGCTGGGCCCGCCGGTGCATGGGCAGCATCGTGATGTCCCGGTCGCCGAGGTGGATGCTGCCGGCGTCGCAGGGCACGAGTCCCGCCATCATGTAGAAAGCAGTGGTCTTCCCGGCGCCGTTCGGCCCCAGCAGGCCCACGACCTCGCCG
>JAJYTX010000231.1:0-2556 GCA_021792815.1 Pseudomonadota bacterium | reverse complement strand
GCGGGAACGGTAGCTTTTTTCAAGCCCCGTGGCTTTGAGCGACATCAGGGAGCCTCTGATTGATCCGCGTGCACGGGCGGCGGCTGATTGGCGCAGCGGCGAACGGGCGGGCAGGGAGCCCACACCGGGCTCTTGCGGGGCGAGGACGTGGCGCCTGCGCCGCGCGGGCGAACAGGCTCGAGTCCCGCTCCGGCTGCGCAGCGCCGATAGCCTAGCAGAGCGGCCTCGCAGACAGGGGCGGTCTTCCCATGCCGGCCGGTGGGCGCTGCCCGGCGCCTGTTACCGGCCGATCCGCGGGGCAGCGCGAGCGCGAGCCGGTTAATCAGAGCCTCCTGAGCGGCTGCGCCTCTTGGCCGGTTCCCGGCCGCCTCTGGCCGGAGGCTTCGCAGCGGGCGCTGCCTTGCGCGGCGAGGGCGCCTGCGGCGTGATGGTGAGGTGCACCCGCTCGCCGCTGCCGGGCGCGCTCGCCTCGATCCGGTCCTTCAGCACATCGTAGGTCAGCAGCGGACCGCTGATCTCATTGCGGCCATCCGACAACCAGGCGTCCTGGCGCAGCTGCACCGTCCCCTGGCTGACGTCGTAGACGATCCGGTCGGCATGCCCCTGAGTGAGTCTGCCGGCGGCGCTTTGCTGAGTGAACTCGGCGGGCTTGCCGCTGACCGTGGCGCGGATGATGCGGCTGTCCTGCACATCCACCGTCGCGGTGTCCGCATCCAGGCTGCCGCGGGGCGGAGCCTGGATGCGCACATTGCCCTCCAGGGTCCATTCGCTTCTCTGACGGGTCTGCCCCACCGTGGTGCGTGCGCGGTCCGCCCGTACGACCACATTGCCCTGAGCGATCACGACCTGCCGGTAGGTCGCGGTCTGAGTCTTATAGTCGACTTCCACCGAGGCGGCATTGATGGCAATCGGCTGCCGCGAGAGCATGGGCAGGCGCGGACCGGCGCCCGAAGCGAGACTGCCCGCGCGCCCCGCGACAGCAGGGCTGGCGGTCGGATGGCCGCTGACGTGGCTGCCGCCTGCGGGATCGGCGCGAAGCGGACCATGGGCGAGCGGACCATGGGCGAAGGCGGCGCCGATGCCGGCGAGACCAAGACCCAGGCCGAGCAGCAGGCTCCTAGTGCGGGGCAGTGACGATCGCATGGACCGAAGATTCTAACTGTAGTCGGTGGGCCTTCAAATCCGCCACCAGGCCGTGGGCATCGAGCTGCTGGCCCGACCAGGTGAGTCTCACCGGGTCGGAGGTGCTCACGATGTCCGAGCGGCTGTTGAAAGACAGCTTGCCGGTGGCGATGCGGATCGGTGCGCTCGAGCCCGTGATGGTCGCCGACACCTGTACGTGACCGGTGAGTTCGATCCGGCTGGTGCCGCGCAGAATCTCGCCCTGGTCGGAGGTGGCCGTCCACTGGTCGCCGCCACCGTGAAAGCTCATGCTGACCTCGCTGAGCTGCACCTGATTGGCATTCGGCAGCTGGCGGATCGTCGCGGCGTTGAGCGTGTACAGCGGCAGCCCGGCCGGACCGGTCTCGATGAGCTGGGCGTCGCGCGCCGAGTATCCCTCGTCCGTGTCGGCCTGGCGCACGGTGGCGGACTGCGGCGCCACGCCCTGGCGCGCGAGCAGCAGCGAGCCGATGATCACGGTCGCCACGGTCAGCACGGCGAAGATGCGGTAGATCATGCGAGCGGAGCCGTGCTGCGTGCGGCCAGCAGAAAATCGCAGACTTCGCGGACCGCCCCCTGCCCGCCCGGCAAGGCCGTGACGATGTGAGCGGCCCGCAGGGCGTCCCGGTGCGCGTCCGCCACCGCGAAAGCCAGTCCCGCCGCGCGCATCAGCGGTACATCGGGTGTATCGTCGCCGATGCAGGCGCAGGCGGCAGGGGGCACCTCGAGCCGCGCACACAACCGCCGGAAGGCGCCGAGCTTGTCCGTCACGCCTTGCATGACGTGACGGACACCCAACTCGCGGCATCGCCGGCGTGTCATCTCCGAGCGCCGGCCGGAGATCACCGCCACGGCGACGCCCGCAGCGGTCAGCTGCTTCATGCCGGCGCCATCGCGGACGTGGAACGCTTTCAGCGCTTCGCCACGCGGGCCGAAATACAGCCGGCCGTCGGTCAGCACTCCGTCGACGTCAAGCACCAGCAGTCGGATCCGGGCGGCGTCGGAGTTCATCGGGAGATCGCCGGCTCAGACGACGCCGGCGCGGAACAGATCGTGCACGTTGAGCGCGCCGATCAACCGGCCGAGTTCATCGGCCACCGGCAGGGCGGTGATGCGGTGCAGTTCCATCAGGTGCACCGCTTCGGCCGCCAGTTCCTGTGGCCCAATGGTCTTGCACGGAGAGGTCATCACCTCGCAGATGGCGGCGGTGTGCACGTCGACCTGTCGGTCGAGGGCACGCCGCAGATCCCCATCGGTGAACACGCCGAGAATGCGTTCGTCCTGGTCGACGACCACGGTCATCCCGAGTCCCTTGCGCGACATCTCCAGCAGCCCTTCGCCGAGCCGGGTGTCCGCAAGAACCCGCGGCAGCGCCTCGCCGGTGCGCATCAGTTC
>JAJYTX010000230.1 GCA_021792815.1 Pseudomonadota bacterium | reverse complement strand
TCAACATCGCGCGCTGCAGCTACTGCAGCAGATCACAGTGTAGCCACTCAGCTCACAGCTCGTGTTCCCTCAACTGCCTGAACGACAACGGATTTTCTCGCGCGCCGGGGAACAACTTCAGTTTAGCTTCCCGGCGCTGATGTACCGCAACTCTCCGTAGTCCAGCCGATCATCGGGCCGGGTGAGGGCCGTCGAAAACCTTCTTCGCCTGCCGGAAATCGAGGCCTCGCTCGCGCAGGGCCCGCTCCCGCTTGGCAGGGTCGAAGGTGATTCGCACAGGATTTATCGTAGCTACGTTTATTGAGGGGCGCAACCCCGGCGGGTACTTCGGGGCGGGATGCTTGATCACGGGTCGACGCGTGCGATCGGGATGCCCAGAGCGGATACGATCAGCGGCTCTGATTCCCGCCTGACGGATGGAGGAGCTGTGGCCGATCAGACTCCTGCCATGGATGTGTTTCCCGGCCATCGCGCAATGAGTCTCGGGAAGACCCAACTGCGTGACGCTTGGCGATCAGTGCTCGCGCAGTCGCTTCCAGCGGGCACCCACGCCTCGACCGCTGCATTGCAGTTCGCCTGCTTTTTTCATATCAGCCAATACCGCTCGAATCCACTCGCGACCGACGGCTGGGCAATCCTGCTCGATGTCGCTCAATCGGAATTCGCCCTGGCGTCGATCGACGGCGTTGCGGATCAATTCCGCCTTGGCGCCCTTCGGCTGCGCCACTTGACCGAGTCGCTCCACAAACTCCTGGTAGGCAAGTTTCAGGATGGAGAGTAGGTAGTTGATGAATGGCCAGGGGTCGTGCTTGCCTTCGTGCCAGCCGATCGAGCATTGCTCCAGCGTTTGATAGTAACGCTCCTTGTTCTCCTCGATGAGCCGCTCGAGACTGATATAGCGGCCGACTTCCATGCCGGCGCCGTAGGTTTGCAACAGCAGCGCCAGCCGGGATACGCGGCCGTTGCCGTCTCTGAACGGATGAATGCACAGGAAATCGAGGTTAAATGCAGCCAGGGCAAGCGCCGGAGGGGCCCACCTTTCCTCGTGACATTCGTTCCATACCGCAATCAATCTTTCCATGGCGGCTGGAGTGTCCCGGGCAGAGGTTGGCCTGAAACGGACTCGCTCCTGACCCTCTGCGGAGCGCTCGATGATGTCGCCGTCCTTCTCCTTGTACTCGCCTGCGTCCCAGATCTGCCCGCGCGCCGTGGCGTGCAAGTGTTTCAGCGTCGCCTCATTGAGCGGAATTTGTGTGGGATGTTCGTGTATCCATTTCAGTGCGTTCTGGTAGCCTCGGACCTCTTCCTCGTTTCGGTCCTGGAACAGAGGCTTTGAGGCAACGAGCACGCTCTGCAGCCGCGATGGCGCGACGGTCACGCCCTCGATTCGGTTGGACGAGACAGCGCTTTCGATGAGGGCGTGGGCTCGCAGTACCCGGAGCGTCTGCGGTGACTGCCGGGTGTAGAGTGCCTGTTTGCCGCGGAATTCAGCCAGGGAGTCGAGATACCATGCGGTCGCGGCAGGGATCGCGGACCGGCCGCCTGCAAGCGTGAGCAAAGTCTTCACGTGTGAACCATACGCTTATCAGTACCCTGATTAAAGGGTACTACGCTCATTCGAGCGGCTCGGTCTGGCGCGCTGGGTTGCGCACTTCGCGGAACAACCTTTTGGGTGTTGCACATTGCGCTCGGCTCTACGGCCCCGAGCCTCGCCAGGGCGATCCGCAGCCCAAGCCGAGCGCTTGCGCCGGCGATTTCGCCCGGGTCGCCGCGCATGACGTCCGACGTTGCGGGGTGTGAACACCCGGCACGATGGACAGACTGCGGCCGGCCCTCCGGTGCAGACATCACCCAGCGGCGCCTCAAATCAGCGGTTCGGGCCCGTCATCGCCCCGCGGCCCCCGAAGGGGTTTTCGCGGCGGCCGATCGCGCGAGGCGCGCCTCGAGCTGATCGAGCAGCGGGAGCTGGCCGGCGAAGATCTTTCGCCGCGCGATATCGAGCGTCAGCCACGCCGCCCGGTCGACCTCCGGGAAGGCCTGGCGCCGACCGGACTTCGGCGGCCATTCCATGGAAAACAGGTTGCTCTTCAGGGCCGCGACCTCAAACTCGCCGCGCAGCGCCCAGGCGTGCACGATCTTGCCGCTCGGCTGGCGCACCGGCTCGAGCGGCAGCGGCTCTCCCGCGGGCGGCGCGGCGCCGGTTTCCTCCTCGAACTCGCGCAGGGCGGCCTGCAGTGGCGCCTCCGCAGCGGTGAATTCCCCCTTCGGGATCGACCAGGCGCCCGCGTCGCGCCCCGCCCACAGGGGCCCGCCGGGATGCACCAGGAGCACCTCGAGTGCTCCGGCGGCTTCCCGGTAGAGGAGCAGGCCTGCGCTCTGTTTGCGGGTCATGTTTTGTGGCGCCGATCCGGGCGGGAAGGGCAGTCTATCCGATGCGCCGCTCCCGCCGGGAGGCCGCGCCGCCTCGCGGCGACGCTCCCGCTCAGATCTCGATCCGCGAGAACCGCCAGGCGCCCACGACGGTGACGGCGACGGCGAGCCCACCCATCACGGCGAGGTCGATCGTCCAGCCGAAATGCAGCCGCGCGATCAGCGCGCCGCGCAGCCCGTCGACCCCGTAGGTCAGTGGGTCGAGGGCGGTGAGGACCGTGAGGAAGACCGGCAGGTGATCGAGCGGATACAACGCCCCGGAGAGGAAGAAAATCGGCAACACCAGGAAGTTCATCACCATCTGAAAGCCCTGCATGTCGCGCAGCGTCGATCCGACCGTGGTGCCGACCGCGGTGAACGTCACGGCGATCAGGACCAGGAATACGAAGGCGAGCGGCACGCCGAGCCCGCTCACCGGGCGGAAGCCGGCGATCACGCTCACGAGCGCCACCAGCAGCCCCTGAATGAGCGCGGTGGTCGCCGCCCCGCAGGTCCGCCCGATCATGATGGAGAGCCGCGGCACGGGCGCCACCAGGGTTTCCTTGAGGAATCCGAACTGGCGGTCCCAGATGAGCTGGATCCCGGAGAACAGCGAGGAGAACAGCACCGTCATCGCGATCACACCGGGCGCGATGAACTGCAGGTAACTGCCTTCGCCGCTGCGGCGGAACACCGGCGAGAGGCCGTAGCCCAGGGCGAGCAGGTACAGCAGGGGCTGGCCGAGCGAGGCGGCGATCTGGGCCCGGGAGCGCGTATAGCGCTTCAGCTCGCGCAGCCACAGGACGTAGATCGCTTCCACGAGTCAACTCCTCATCGGCCGCGCCAGGCACGCGCCATGGTGCGCATGCGGTCGGTGGCACCGGCGCTCTCTTCGCGGATCTCCGTGCCGGTGAGCGCGAGGAACGCCTCTTCGAGCGAGGCCGTGCCGGTGCGGCTCTTCAACTCCTGGGACGACCCGAGCGCCACGATCCGGCCGTGGTCGATCACCGCGATGCGCTGCGCGACCCGGTCGGCCTCGTCCAGGTAATGGGTGGTGAGGAACACCGTCACGCCCTCCTCGCGGTTCAGCGCCTTCACATGGGTCCAGAGCTGGTTGCGGCTCTGCGGGTCGAGGCCGAGCGTCGGCTCATCGAGGAACAGGATCCGCGGCGTGTGCAGCAGGCCGCGGACGATCTCGAGGCGACGCATCATGCCACCGGAGTACTGTTTGACGAGCGTATCGCGCCGCTCCCACAGCCCGAACAGCTCGAGCAGCCGCTGCATGCGCTCGCGGCGCTCCCTGCGCGGCACGTGATACAGCGCGCCGTGCAGGTCGAGGTTTTCCCAGCCCGAGAGATTCTGGTCGAGGCTCGGGTCCTGGAAGACGATGCCGAAGCGCTGGCGCACCCGGCTCGGCTCGCGTGTCGGATCGAGGCCATCGATGCGCACCGTGCCGCGGGTAGGCGGCAGCAGCGTGGTCAGGATCTTGATGGTGGTGGTCTTGCCCGCGCCATTGGGTCCGAGGAACGCGAAGATCTCCCCGGCGGCCACCTCGAAGGAAATGTCGTCGACGGCGACGAACTCGCCGAACCGGCGCGTAAGGTTCCTGACGACGATCATGTCCATGGGGGTGTTCTGCGCGCCGCGCACGCTCGGCGGCGAAGCAGCTAGGGTATCAAAACGCCCCGGGGCCGACGATCCGGCCGGCCGGACGCTCCGGCGCGCTTTCCGCGCCGCGCCCGGACTACAATCCGCGCCATGAAAATCTCCGGAACCCCCTATCGCACCCTCTGGCCGCTCGAGAGCGGCGCGGTGCGCGTCATCGACCAGTCACGCCTGCCCTTCGAGTTCCACACCCTCGACCTGCATACGCTCGAGGACGCCGCGCATGCCATCCAGACGATGGTGGTGCGCGGCGCGCCGCTCATCGGCGCCACCGCCGCCTACGGCCTGGCGCTCGCGTTGCGCGAGGACGCCTCCGATCGACGCATCGAAGCCGCCGCGCGCATCCTGCAGGCGACGCGCCCGACGGCGGTCAATCTCGCCTGGGCGCTCGCCCGGGTGCGCCAGGTGATCGCGCCGCTGCCGGTCGGCGAGCGGGCGGCGGCGGCCTTCGCGCAGGCCGGGCGGATCTGCGAGGACGACGTCGCGCAGTGCCAGGCCATCGGCGTCCACGGCTGCGAGCTCATCCGCAGTGCCGCGGCCCGGCTGCGCCGCCGGGTGAACATCCTGACGCACTGCAATGCCGGCTGGCTCGCGTGCGTCGACTGGGGGACGGCGCTCGCGCCGATCTACCAGGCGCACGATGCCGGGATCGAGGTGCACGTGTGGGTGGATGAGACCCGGCCGCGCAACCAGGGCGCTTCGCTCACCGCGTTCGAGCTGGGGGCGCACGGGGTGCCGCACACCGTGATCGTCGACAACCTCGGCGGGCACCTGATGCAGCACGGCCGGGTGGATCTGGTCATCGTCGGCAGTGATCGGACCACGGCCGCCGGTGATGTGTGCAACAAGGTCGGCACCTACCTCAAGGCGCTCGCGGCCCGGGACAACGGCGTGCCGTTCTACGCGGCGCTGCCGGCGAGCACCCTCGACTGGAGCCTCGAGGACGGCCGGCAGATCGAGATCGAGGAGCGCTCGGCCGAAGAGGTCACCCACCTCAGCGGCCGCGCCGCCGACGGCCGCGTGCAGCGCGTGCGCGTCGTGCCCGAGGGCAGCCCGGCGCTGAACCTCGCCTTCGATGTCACCCCGGGCAGGCTCGTGACGGGCCTGATCACCGAGCGGGGCGTGTGCGCGGCGAGCCGCGCGGGCCTGCGCGGGCTCTATCCGGAGCACGGCGCGTGAGCGCGGTGGCGCTCGGCGAGGCGCGTGCGGCGCTGATCGGCGCCTGCCGGGAGCTCGCACGCCTCGGACTCAGCCACGGCACCTCGGGCAATGTCAGCCTGCGGCATGCGCCGGGCTTTCTCGTCAGTCCCACCGGGCTCGCCTACGAGGCGCTCGCGCCCGAGGACATTCCGCTCGTGAGCTTCGACGGGCGCTGGTACGGGCGCTGCCGACCCTCGAGCGAATGGCGCTTCCATCGCGACATCCTCGCGGCCCGCGCCGAGG
>JAJYTX010000229.1 GCA_021792815.1 Pseudomonadota bacterium | reverse complement strand
CAGGCCTCCTCGGGCAGGTGAAAATCGACGATCTCCGGGAAGATGCGCCGCAGGATGGGCACGAACAGGTCGTTGAGCGCCGTCGCGAGCACCGAAGGCTCATCGAAGGGCGAACGGCCCATGTAGCTGCCCTGGTAGATCGCATCGCTGCGCAGGTGCATCCGCTCCAGGGTAACCACCGGGAACTGCCCCTGAGCGTTGTAGTAACCGGTGTGATCACCGAAGGGCCCTTCGATCGCCCGGTCGTCCGGTCGGATGAATCCCTCCATGACGATCTCGGCGCCGGCCGGCGCATCGAGCCCGGTCAACTCGCAGTGGACCACACTGCTGCGGTCGCCGCGCAACAGGCCGGCGAACTCGTATTCCGACAGCGTGTCGGGCACCGGGGCAACGGCCGCGAGCAGCGTCGCCGGATCGGCGCCGATCGCGATCAGCACCGGGAAGGGCTCGCCCGGCCGATCCTGCTGCCAGTCGGCGAAGTCTCCGGCACCGCCGCGATGGGCGAGCCAGCGCATGATCACGCGGTTGCGGTCGATGACCTGCTGACGGTAGATGGCCACGTTCTGGCGTGCCTTGCGCGGACCGCGCGTGACGACCAGGCCTAACGTGATCAGCCGTCCGGCGTCTTCCGGCCAGCACTGCTGAATGGGCAGCCGGCCAAGATCGATCTCCGAGCCGCCGAGGGTGTTTTCCTGGAAGGCCGCCCACTGGGTCTGACGCGGCGCCACGTGCGCCAGCTGCGCAAACTGCGGCCAGCTCGAGAGCGCCTCGCGCAGGCTCGACGGCCAGTGCGGCTCCTTCAACGCCGCCAGCAGCTCGCCGAGCTCGCGCAGGCTGCCGGCGCGGCGCCCGCCGAGGGCCGCTTCGATGCGGCGGCGATGACCGAACAGGTTCCCGAGCAGCGCATGCTTCGAGCCCGTGGGCCGCTCGAACAGCAGCGCCGGGCCGCCGGCCTTGAGGGCGCGCAGGCAGAATGACGTGCTCTCGAGCTCGGGGCTGACCGCGGCCCCGATGCGGCGCAGATCGCCACCTTCCTCGAGACGCGCCAGGAATGAGCGCAGATCGTGGAAAATCATCGTTGCGGACCCTACCGGAGCACGGGCACAGCCGATTGATGAAGATCAAATTTCCGGCGGCATGCCGCGCGCCGCTTGCGCCGCCGAGGACACCGTGCCGGCCGCGAACCCGAGCCCGGCGCGCCCGGGCCCGGAGCCCCCCCGCCGCTCAGTCGGCGGCCGGTACGACCGCGGCCTGCGCCGCGAGCGCCGCCGCCCGCTGCCGGTCGCGCTCGTGATCCTGCGCCAGCAGCAGGTAGACCGCCGGTACGATGAACAGCGTGAACAGCGTGCCGATCGACAGGCCGGCAAAGATGACGATGCCCATGGCGCGTCGTCCCGCCGCGCCCGCGCCGCTCGCGAGCACCAGCGGCAGCACGCCCATCACCATCGCCGCGGTCGTCATCAGGATCGGGCGCAGGCGCGTCTCGGCGGCCTGCTCGATGGCCTCGAGCTTCGTCCGGCCGGCGCGCTGCGCATCGTTGGCGAACTGCACCATCAGGATGCCGTGCTTGCTGATGAGGCCGAGCAGCGTCACCAGCCCCACCTGGGTGTAGATGTTCAGCGACATGAACGGCAGCGTGTTGATGAACAGCAGCGCCCCGAACAGCGCCGTCGGCACCGACACCAGGATCACCACCGGATCGCGGAAGCTCTCGAACAGCGCCGCGAGCGCCAGGAACACGATGACCAGGGCGAACCCGAAGGTCACGAGGAAGCTGTTCGAGCCGTGCATGAACTGCCGGGACTCTCCGGCATAGTCGGCCTTGTAGCCGGTGGGGGCGACCTGGCGCAGCGCATGACGCAGGAAGGCGAGCGCCTGGCCCTGCGAGACCGCCGGGGCGCCCATGATGGTGGCGGAATTGAGCCTCTGGAAGTGATTGATCGACTCGGGCACGACCTCGGGCCGCAGGCGCGCCACGGTGCCGAGCTGCACGAGCTGGCCAGAGGCGGTGCGCAGGTGATAGTCGAGCACCTGGCTCGGGTTGAGGCGGAATCTCTGCTGCACCTGCGGCATCACCTCATAGGAGCGGCCGCCGAGCTCGAAGTAATTGACATAGCCGCCGCCGAGCGCCGCTCCCAGCGTCGAGGCGACATCCTGCTCGGTGAGCCCCAGGTCTGCGACCTTGTCGGGGTTCACCACCAGTTCGTCCTGGGGCTGATCGATCTTCAGGTCATCATCCACGAAGAAAAACAAACCGCTCGCCCTGGCGCGATCGAGCACCTGGTGCGCAACGGCGTTCAGAGCGGCGATCGGCTGGGCGGTGGTGATCACGAACTGCACCGGCATGCCGCTTGCCCCCGGGAGTGAGGGGAACTGGAAAGCCGCGACGCGCGCCCCGGCGATGTGGTTCCACCGGCCCTGCAGGATCTGCTGCACCTGCGTCGCCGTGCGGCTGCGCTGATCCCACGGCTGGAGCATCACGCCGCCGAAACCCTGGTTCACCGACGGCGTGCCGATCATCTGGAAGACCTGGCGAACCTCCGGCACGGTACGGGCCATCCGGGAAACCTGCCCGCTGTAGATCTGCATCTGCCTGAGGGTCGCATCCGGCGGACCGATCAGCTGGTAGAGCACCGCGCCCTGGTCTTCCTGAGGCGCGAGCTGGCGTTTCGAGGTCATGAACAGGTAGAACACCGCAGCGAGCAGTACCACCCCGAGCACGATCAGCGCCGGCCAGGTCGACAGCCAGCTCGCGAGCAGCTGGTGATAGCGCGTGCGCAACGTGGTGAACCAGCGATCCAGCAGGTGCGTAAAGCGGTTGTTCTCCTGCTCGGCGCGGAAGATGCGCGAGCACATCATCGGCGAGAGCGTCAGCGCGATGATCGCCGAGGCCGTGACCGCGCCGACCAGGGTGAAGGCGAACTGGGTGAACAGCGCGCCCGTGAGCCCACCCTGAAAGGCGATCGGCACATAGGCGGCCACCAGCACGGCGGTCATGGCGATGATCGGGCCGCCGAGCTCGCGCGCGCCCTGGATCGCGGCTTCGAACGGCGTGCTGCCGTGCTTCATGTGCCGATCGATGTTCTCCACCACGATGATGGCGTCGTCGACCACGAGGCCGATGGCGAGCACCAGCGCGAGCAGCGTCAGCAGGTTGATCGAGTAACCGAGCAGCAGCATCAGGATGAAGGCGCCGACGATCGACAGCGGCATCGCCAGCACCGGCACGGCGACCGCGCGCAGACTGCCGAGGAACAGAAAAATGACCAGGGTGACGATGAGCAGCGCCTCGACCAGCGTGCTGACCACATCGACGATGGAGGAGCGAATGAAGCTGGTGGCATCGAACACCACGTGCTGGGTGATGCCGTTCGGCAGTTGCCGGGCGATGGCCGGCAGCCGCGCCTTGACCCGCCGGGCGACATCGAGAATGTTGGCGCTGGGCGCGGCCTTGATGCCGATGAACACGCCCGGGCGGCCGCTGAAGCGCACGCTGTAGTTGTAGTTCTGCGCCCCGAGCACCACCGTGGCCACGTCCTTCAGGCGCACGATGGCCCCGTTCTGATCGCGGATCACCAGGTTGCGGAACGCCCGCAGCGTCCGCGGATCGGTCGAGGCGGTCAGCTTGATGCTGACCATCTGCCCCTTGGTCTCGCCCGCGGCCGACAGGTAGTTGTTGGCCGCGAGTGCCTGGTCGACGTCGGCCGCGGTGACACCATGCGCGGCCATGCGGTTCGGATCGAGCCAGGCGCGCAGCGCGAACGTCCGCCCGCCGACGATCTCGGCGTTCTGGACGCCGGCGATGGCGTTCAGCTGCGGCTGCACCACGCGCAGCAGGAAGTCGGTGAGCGCGTTCGGCCGCAGCACCTTGCTGAAATAGCCGATGTACATCGTGTCGGTCGTCTGGTTCTTCGCCAGCGCGATCACCGGCAACTGCGACTGCGGCGGCAGCTGGTTGCGCACCGCGTTGACCTGGGCGCTGATCTCGGTGAGCGCCTTGTTGGCGCTGTAATTGAGGCGCAGCGTCGCGGTGATGACCGATTCGCCGGCCATCGAGGACGAGGACAGGTAATCGATGCCCTGAGCCTGGGCGATCGCCGTCTCGAGCGGCTGGGTGATGAACCCGGCCACGGTGCGCGCGTCCGCGCCGAAATAATAGGTGCTGACCGTGATCACCGCGCTCTGCGTCTTCGGGTATTGCGTCACCGGCAGCTGGAAGATCGCCCGCAGGCCGAGCACCAGCATCAGCAGGCTGATGACGGCCGCGAGCACCGGCCGGCGGATGAAGACTTCGGTGAATCTCACGCCGGGCGCCTCATTGGTCCCGCGGCGCCGGGTTGGGATCGTCGAGCGGCTGCACGGCATTGTTGACGCGGATGGTCGCGCCGTTGCGGAGCTTCATCTCTCCGCTGGTCACGATGCGCTCGCCCGCCGAGAGGCCGTGCAGCACGGCCACCTGATCGCCACGGGTCGGACCGAGCCTGACGAACACCTGCTCGACGGTCGGGTCGTCCGCCGCTTTGGCGCCGGGGCGCACCACGAACACCGTATCGCCATACGGGCTGTAGCTGATCGCCGTCTGCGGCAGCGTCAGGTAGCGCTGCGGCGCGCCCGACTCGACGGCGGTGTCCACGAACATGCCGGGTTTGAGGCGCCGCTGCGGGTTGGCGATCCGGGCTTCCACCTCGAAATTCCGCGTGGAGGGATCCACTTCCGGGTCGATGGAGGTCACCCGGCCGCTGAACACGCTGCCCGGGAACGCATCCGCCGTAATGTGGACGGCCTGGCCGACCGTCACCCGGGACAGATCGTCCTGCGGCAGCCTGAAGTCGACATAGATCGGGTCGAGCGACTCCAGAGTCACGATGGCCGCACCGGCCTGCAGGTACTGGCCGGGATTGACGGTCGTGATGCCGAGCCGGCCGGTGAAGGGCGCCCGGATGGTCATTTCCGCGATCAGCGCCGCCTCGGCCGCCTTCTGGGACTCGGCGCTCTTCCAGTTCGCCGTCGCGGCATCCAGCACGGCCTTGCCGATGGCCTGGGCCTTGTACTGAATGACATCGCGCTGGTACGTCAACAGGTCGAGGTGCGCCGTCGCCTGCAGCGAGTGCAACTGCGCGACCTCGGGCGCATCATTGAGCTGAACCAGCGCCTGGCCCGCATGCGCATACGATCCGGACTTGAACTCCACGCGCACGACCATGCCGGCCACCTGGGGAGTGACCTCGACGCCATGCACGGCACGCAGGCTCCCCACCGAGCGGATCTCGGGCTGCCAGGTCGAGTACCGCACGATGGCCGTCGAGACCGTCTGGGGCATCAGGGCGTTCTTCGCCATGAACTGGCGGATGAAGTGGGCCTTGATCAGGTTCCACCCGACCACCGCCCCCAGCAGCAGTGCCATCGAGGCCAGCACGATCGTCAGTCTTCGGCGCATCACGTTCTTTGCCACGCTGCCTGTCCTCTGATCCCGAAGCGAGTCACGGCGTGGAGAGCGGCCAATCCGGGGACCGCCCGATCCCGGCC
>JAJYTX010000228.1 GCA_021792815.1 Pseudomonadota bacterium | reverse complement strand
CTGCTCGCGCGCTGCGGCTTCCGCTCGAGCGGCGTATTCGTCATCGACGGCTCGCGCCGCTCCACCCACGGCAACGCGTATTTCAGCGGCATCGGCCGCAACAAGCGCATCGTGTTCTTCGATACCCTGCTCGGGACGCTCGAGCCCGGGGAGATCGAGGCGGTGCTGGCGCACGAGCTCGGACACTTCCGCCTCAGGCACGTCCGCTCGCGGCTGCTGCTGTCGATCGGCGGCATGTTCGCCGGCTTCGCGCTGCTCGGCTGGCTGGCCGCCGAGCCGCGTTTCTATCACGCGCTCGGCGTGCCCAGGCCGTCGGCGCACGCGGCGCTGCTGCTGTTCGCGCTCGCCGCGCCGGCGGTGCTGTTTTTCGTCACGCCGCTCGCCTCACTCGCCTCGCGCCGCCAGGAGTTCGAGGCCGACCGCTTCGCGGCCCACCACGCCGACCCGCGCGACCTGGCGTCGGCGCTCGTCAAGCTCTATCGCAGCAACGCCAGCACGCTCACCCCCGACCGGCTGTACGCCGCCTTTCATTATTCCCATCCGCCGGCGCTGCAACGGATCGGGAAACTCACTCGAAGGGATGTCTGAGCACGATGGTCTGATCGCGCTCCGCCCCGGTGGAGATGATGTCGATCGGCACGCCGACCAGCGCCTCGAGACGCTCGAGGTAACTGCGCGCGTTCGCCGGCAGATCCGCGTAATCGGTGATTCCAACCGTGGATTCGCGCCAGCCCGGCAGCTCCTCGTACACCGGCTCGACGCCCGCGAAGCCCTCCAGGCTGAGCGGCGGCTCCGCGACCACCTGCTCGCCGATGCGGTAGCCGACGCACACCCGGATGAGGTCGAGGCCATCGAGCACATCGAGTTTGGTGATGCACAGGCCCGAGACGCTGGAATGGATGATCGAGCGCCTGAGCGTCACCGAGTCGAACCAGCCGCAGCGGCGCGGCCGCCCGGTGACCGAGCCGAACTCGTGCCCGACGCGCGACAGGTGCTCGCCGTAGCCGTCGAACAGCTCCGTGGGGAACGGACCCGCGCCGACGCGTGTGGTGTAGGCCTTGACGATGCCCAGCACGTGATCGAAGGCCCGCGGGCCGATGCCCGAGCCAGTGGCCGCGTAGCCCGCGGTCGTGTTGGAAGAGGTCACGTACGGATAGGTGCCGAGGTCCACGTCGAGCATCGCACCCTGGGCCCCCTCGAACAGCGCATTGGCCCCCTCGCGGCGCAGTCTGTCCAACGCGGGAGTCACGTCGGTGACCAGCGGCGCGATCGTATCGGCGTAGGCGAGCTGCTCATCGAGGGTCTTCTGGAAGTCGACCGGGCTCTGGCGGAAATAGTGCTGCAGCACGAAGTTGTGGAAATCGAGCACTTCGCCGAGCTTGGCCGCGAATCGATCGCGCTGGAACAGGTCGGCCACCCGCACCGCCCGGCGCGCCACCTTGTCCTCGTAGGCCGGGCCGATGCCCCGGCCGGTGGTGCCGATCGCGTTGGCGCCGCGGGCCCGCTCGCGCGCCTGGTCGAGCTGGATGTGCGACGGCAGGATCAGCGGACACAGCGGCGAGAGGCTCAGCCGCTCGAATACCGGCACACCCTGCTCGATGAGCATGCGGCTCTCCTTCAGCAGCGCCTCGAGCGACAGCACCACGCCGTTGCCGATGAAGCAGCGCACGCCCTCGCGCAGGATCCCCGAGGGGATGAGCGACAGGATGGTCTTGCGGCCGCCGATGACCAGCGTGTGGCCGGCATTGTGTCCGCCCTGGAAGCGCACCACCGCCGCGGCACGCTCGGTGAGCAGGTCGACGACCTTGCCCTTGCCCTCATCGCCCCACTGCGTGCCGATCACCACCAGGAATCTGCCCACTTCGGTTGCGCTCCTCAAGTCAGGATGTCTTCGATTTCAGGTTGGGGGGTGCGCCGCTGCGCCTCGAGAATCTCCACCCCCGGGGTGCGCGCCAGCGCAGCCACCTCCTCGTCCGGCAGCTCCACCGCGAGCTCGATCGAGCCGTCCTCCGCGGTACGCTCCGCGCGCACCACCTTGGCCGCGTACAGCCGCGAGCGCAACGCGCCGGCGCCCGGCGGCAGACGCACTCTGGCGCTGCGCGCCAGCCGGGAGAGCCGCTCGGCGATCGCCCCGCGCAGCAGCTCGAGCCCCTGTTGCCTTGCCGCCGAGAGCCACACGGCGCTCACCGCGCCCTCGGGACCGCGCTCCACGCCGGGGGCGCGCCCGAGCCGGTCGATCTTGTTGTACACCAGGATCTGCGGAATCGACTGCGCCCCGATCTGCGCCAGCACCTCGTTGACCTGGGCGATGTGCTCGTCGCGCCGCGGATCGCTCGCATCGACCACGTGCAGCAGCAGCGTCGCCTCGCGAGCCTCGGTCAGCGTCGATTGAAACGCGGCCACCAGTTCGTGCGGCAACTCCCGGATGAACCCGACGGTGTCGGCCGCCACCACCAGCGTACCGCCCGGCAGCGTCACGCGGCGCACGGTCGGATCCAGCGTCGCGAACAGCTGGTCCGCCACGTAGGCGTCCGCGCCCGTCAAGGCTCGAAACAGGGTCGATTTGCCGGCGTTGGTGTAGCCGACCAGGGCGAGCGACGGCACGGGAATCTCCGCGCGCGTGTGCCGTCCGGTCTCGCGCTGTTGACGGATCTTCGCCAGGCGCCGCGTGAGCAGGCGCACCCGCTGGGCGATCAGGCGTCGATCGGTCTCGAGTTGCGTCTCGCCCGGTCCGCGCAGGCCGATACCGCCCTTCTGGCGCTCGAGGTGGCTCCAGCCGCGCACCAGACGGCTGCCGATGTGACGCAGCTGCGCGAGCTCCACTTCGAGCTTGCCCTCGAAGCTGCGCGCCCGCTGGGCGAAGATATCGAGGATCAGGCCATTTCGGTCGAGCACCCGCCGGCCGGTGAGCTGCTCGAGGTTGCGCTCCTGGCTCGGCGAGAGCGCGTGATCGACCAGGATCAGGTCGGCCGCGGCCGCTTCGGCCGCCGAGCGCAGCTCCTCGGCCTTGCCGCTGCCGACGAAATAGCGCGCATCCGGCCGCTCGCGCCGGCCGGTCACCGTGGCAACGGGCTCGGCTCCCGCCGAGACGGCGAGCTGCTGGAATTCCTGCAGATCCTCCGGATCGACCTGGGCCCCGAGCCCGATGCGCACGAGCAGCGCGCGCTCACCTGAACGCGGGCGCTCGAACACCTGGCGCTTCCCGGCAAAGCCGCATCAAGACACGAGTCACTCGGCCGACGACTCCCCGGCGCTCTCCTCGTCGGTGGGCAGACGGACGTTGCGAGCGGGCACGACCGTGGAAATGGCGTGCTTGTAGACCATCTGGCTGACGCTGTTCTTCAGGAGCACGACGAACTGGTCGAACGAATCGATCTGACCCTGCAGTTTGATGCCGTTGACGAGGTAGATGGAAACGGGCACCCGTTCCTTGCGCAAAGCGTTCAGGAAAGGATCTTGGAGCGACTGGCCTTTGGCCATCGGATTCTCCTTGTTCTCATGACTTGTAGTTGTTCGGGGCCGGGATTGCGCTCCGGCATCCCTATGGGGGGTCTTCCAGGCATCCGCCTCCGCGGCGGGCAACAGCGATAGCAACCCGGGCATTTTAACACGCGGTCCGAATCAAAGACCAAGCTCGCGCAATTCCCGCTGCGCGTCGCGATTCCACGACAGCTCATCCGTCTCGGGATCGAGACACCGGAACACGTTTTCGGACCGTAACCAGGTGAGCTGGCGCTTGGCGAGCTGCCGGGTGGCGGCGATGCCCCGCTCGATCGCTTCATGTAGAGGGCACTGTCCCTCGAGATGCGCCCAGAGCTGGCGGTAGCCGACCGCCCGGATCGATGCGTGGTGTGCGGACAGATCGCCCCGGGCGTGCAGGCCCCTGACTTCCCGCAGAAAGCCGGCATCCATCATGGCCTGGAAACGTGCCGCGAGGCGCCGGTGCAGGGCGGCGCGCTCGCGCGGCACCAAGGTCCAGGCCGAGACCTTCATCCCGGCCAAAGGGCTGTGGCGGTGACGTTGCAGTTCAGACAGCGGCTGCCCGCTCACCAGGCACACCTCCAGGGCCCGCTGGATCCGCTGGCGATCGTGCGGCCCGATCCGGGCCGCGGCGAGCGGATCGAGCCGTGCGAGCTCGGCATGCAGGGCCGGCCAGCCGAGCTGCGCGGCACGCTCGTCGAGATCCCGGCGAAGCGCGGTCGAAGCCTGTGGAAGCGGCGCCAGGCCCTGCAGCAGCGCGCGCAGATACAGCAGCGTGCCGCCCACGAGCAGCGGCACCCGGCCCCGGGCGTGGATGGCCGCGATGCACTCGAGTGCCTCGCTGACGAAGCGCCCCGCCGAATAGCTCTCCGCCGGATCGCACCGGTCGAGCAGATGGTGCGCGATGCGCGCCCGCACCGATCGGTCGGGCTTTGCGGTGCCGATGTCGAGCCCGCGGTACACCTGGGCCGAATCGACACTGACGATTTCCACCGCCGCGGCCTCGGCGAGGTGCAGCGCCCACTCGCTCTTGCCGGTGCCGGTCGGGCCGGTGAGGATGTAAATCGGCAGCCGCGGCTCGGCTCGCGCCGGGGAGAGGCCAGCCGGCATCACCGTCCTCGCAGAAACAGCTGGTCGAGCTCCCGCAGCGTCACGCGGGTCCAGGTGGGACGGCCGTGATTGCATTGATTGGCGCGATCGGTGATTTCCATCTGCCTCAGCAGCGCATCCATCTCGGGCACCGTGAGCCGGCGCCGGGCATGGATCGCCGTGCGGCAGGCGAGCGTGCCGAGGAACCGGTCGGCCGCCTGCTCGAGATGATGCAGTGACCCATCGCGCCCCAGGTCCCGTGCGACCGATTGGACAATCTCCACCAGCCGTTCGCCCGCGAGCAGCGCCGGCACCCGGCGCAGCGCCAGGCGCGTCGGACCGAGCGCATCGAGCTCGAAGCCCGCCTGTTCCCACGAGACCCGCTGCTCGAGGAGCGCCTCGAGCTCGTACGGCCTGAGCTCGATCACCAGCGGCTCGAGCAGCTGCTGCGACGCCGCCGGACCGGTGCCCCGGTCGGCCTTGAGCTTCTCGTAGAGCACGCGCTCGTGCGCGGCATGCATGTCGACGAGGATCAGTCCGTCACGGCTTTGCGCGAGGATGTAGATGCCGTGCAGCTGCGCCAGCGCGACGCCGAGCGGGCGCTCCGTTGCCGACGGCACGGGTTGCGCGGACCCGGTGACGTCGGGCGCATCCTCGGCGGCCTGCGCCGAGCCGCTCGGGCGCTCCGGCTCGCCGTACGCCTCCTGCGCCTGACGCACCCCGGCGGCGAGGAACCACGGGCTGCGCGAGGCCGACGGCCGGGCCGCCTCGGGCAAAGGCAGCCTCCCGGGCACGCCGTGCGGGGCGGGACCGGCGGCGGCATCCGCCAGCAGGGCCGCGACGCTCGCCGCCGGCGCGGCAGCGTGCGCCGGACGGGTGCCGGCCAGTGCCCCCTCGGTGGCACGCAGGATGAATTCGTGGATCTGGCGCCCGTCGCGGAAGCGCACTTCGAGCTTGGCCGGGTGGGCGTTGACATCGACC
>JAJYTX010000227.1 GCA_021792815.1 Pseudomonadota bacterium | reverse complement strand
GCATCGCACGCGCGCCGCAGCGCCCGGCCGAACTCGTAGGCGCGCCCGACCGGGATGAGCGGCGGCCCCTGGCAGTTGATGTTGACGGGAATGACGGGCAGATCGTACCGGGGGGTCAGGAAGTTCAGCGGCACCATGATGCCGTGGTCGAATTTCCACTCCTCGGCGTAGGCGAGGTCGATGTCGTGCATGATCTCCTGGATGAGATCGCGCGACAGCGACTTGTTCCCCGGGACGCGGTGCCGCTGGATGCCGAGCCAGTTCTCGTCCTCGATCGGCCCGTCGTAGTGCTCGGCCATGCCGACGCAGATCGCCGGCATGTTATTCATGAAGAAGTTGGCGAAATGCTCCGCCGCGATCACCACCAGGGCGTCGGGCCGGGATGCTTCGAGCGCCTCGCGCATCCGGCGCAGCGCCGCATAAAAGGTGTCACGCGCCTCGGGATCGGCGCGCTCCGCGCGTCCGGTGATGCCCGGCGCATGTGAACAAACACCCGCGAAAACCAATGCCATGATCAAAACCCTCGGTCGGCCGTGCCGGCCCTCAGCGGGAATCCGCCCGCGTATACAGGCCCGTTCTCACCGGTCCGTATTTGCGCTCGCCCTCGCGCATCGCCTCGATGTACGCGTTCCACTCGTAGCCGCGCAGTGCCGCATAATGCATGAGGATCTGGCCGTTGACGCCCATCACGTACAACAGGCCGATGTCCGGCTTGCGCAGCGCAGCGCGCTCTTCCTCGGTCAGCTCATATTCCGCCAGCAGGCTTTCGAAATCTTCGTCGAGCCGCCGGCGCACCGCCGGGTCGCGATTGAGCTGATAGATCAGCTTCTGGATGTAATACAGGCTCATTGCTGATTTGCCCGCCTGTCGGCGTCCATCGGCTGGGCGTCGAGCTCCTGGGCGAGCTCGCCGAGCGAGACCTCGAGCTCATGCAGCAGCCGCAGCAGTTCAGCGAGCTTCTCCGGGCCGAAGCGCCTGCTGATGCGCGCATACATCTGTTCGGAATACGGGGCGTGTTCGCCGATCAGGCGCAGAGCGTCAGTCTGCAGGCTCACCACCGAACGGCGCAGATCCGTGTCCACCTGGCGTCGGCCGATCAGGCCGCGCTTGGCGAGGTCGGGCAGAATGCGCGAGAGGCTGGGGGCGAGGAGAAACGTCTCTTCGGCGAGCTCGGTGACCTCCATCGGGCCGCGATGGGCAAGCGCCCGCAGGATCCGCCACTGCTGCTCGGTCACACCGCGGCTGCGCAGACCGGGACGAAACAGCCGCATCACCGCCTCGCGCGTGCGCAGCAGCGCCATCGGCAGCGACTCGGAGAACGGTCGCATGGGCAGCGAGCGCTGTGCGAGTGGCGGTCGTTTAGAGCTCATCGATCACCTCGTGGCGCAGCACTCCGACACGCGGGATTTCGATCTCTACCCTGTCTCCCGGCACCAGGTAGCGCGGTGGATCGAGCCGCGCCCCGGCACCGCTCGGCGTCCCGGTCAGGATGATATCGCCGGGTTCGAGCGTACAGAAGCGCGACAGGTAGTTGAGCAGATACGGAATCGAAAACATCATCCGGTCGCTGGTATCGTCCTGACGCACTTCGCCGTTGACGCGGGTGATGACGCGCAGTGGCGCCGAGCCCACTTCGTCGCGGGTCACGATGTGCGGACCGAGAGATCCGGAACGATCGAAATTCTTGCCCTGGGTGACATTGAACTTGGCGTGCCGCACCCAGTCGCGCACCGTGCCCTCGTTGGCGCAGGTGTATCCGAACACGTGCTCGAGCGCCTGCTCCTGCGGGATGCGGCGCCCGCCGCGGCCGATCAGCAGCGCGATCTCCCCCTCGTAGTCGAGCTGCTCGGACTCCCGCGGGCGCACGATCGGCTCGCCGGGAGCAGAGAACGAGGTGTGCGAGCGCATGAAGACGCTCGGATACCTGGGTTTCTCCGAGCCGTCCTTGTATTCTTCGTTGCGCTCGGGATAGTTGACGCCGATGCAGAAGTAGCGCGTACAGCGGCCCGCCGGGTTGAGCAGCCGCACCTCGGACGGGTCGTAGTCGCAGAGATCGGAGGCGGCGCATGCCCGGGCCCGATCGATCAGCCCGGCCCGCAGCAACGACAGCACGTCACCGGCGTCCGTCCCCAGTCGCGCGCCGAGATCGATCACGCCCCGGGGTCCGAGCGCGCCGCACGATCGCCGATCGCCGGCCTGGAAGTTGATCAGTCTCACGCAGCCGCCTCCGCGAGCAGCCCGGCGCGTTCGAGCACCCCATCGAGGCGCCGCTCGAGCTCGGCCGTCGCGCTCATCATTGGCAGACGATGCTCGTTGCGCGCCAGCAGTCCCAGCCGCCGCATCATGTATTTCATCGGGATGGGGTTGGTGTCGAAGAACACCGCCTGGTTGATCTCGAACAACTGGTGGTGCAGCGTCTGTGCGCCCGCCAGGTCCCCCCGCCATACCGCCTCGCACAGCTCGGCGAGGATCCGGGGCCGCAGGTTCCCCACGGCATTCATGAGGCCGCACGCGCCCACCGTCATCATCGGAAAACTGAGCTCTTCGAGCCCGACAAAGATCTTGAATTCCGGGCCAAGCACGGCATGGCATTCCGATACCAGCCCCAGATCGTTCACCGCGTGCTTCATGCCGACGAACGACGGCGAGCGCTCGCGCAGCGTCTTCAGCGTCTCGATGGTCACGCTCACAGCCGCCCGCCCCGGGATGTGATAGACCATCCACGGCAGGTTGGTGAGCGAGGCGAGTTCCAGGTAGTAGGCGATGAGGCCGCGCTGCGGCGGGCGGATGTAGTAGGGCGTGACGATGAGCAGGGCATCGGCTCCGGCTCGTGCGGCGTGTTCCGTCAGCGTCCGCGTTTCCATCATGGACTGCGAACCCGTGGCCGCGACCACCGGGATCCGCCCGCCCGCCACCTGGACGGCGATATCGACCAGGCGGTTGCGCTCGTCGGTCGAGAGTGTCGACGGCTCGGCGGTGGTGCCGTTCACCAGTACGCCGTGCGAACCGTTCTGGATCTGGAACTCGACCAGACGGGCGTAAGCGTCGTAGTCGACTTCGCCGTCGCGGAACGGCGTGACCAGCGGTGGGATGGAACCTTTGAGTCTTTCGAGGCGTGCGCTCACCGGGAATCTCCTGCGTTGTGTCACACGCCCAGCCGCGGCACGCGATGGGTGCCGAAGGCTAGGCAGATGTTCTTGGTTTCCATGTAGAAGTCGAAGCTGTAATCGCCGCCGTCGCGGCCGATGCCGCTCGCCTTCATGCCGCCGAAGGGCGCGGGCAGATGGCGATTGTTTTCCGAGTTCACCCAGACCATACCGGCCTCGACGCCGTGCGCCATGCGCAGCGCCCGTCCGGTATCGGAGGTCCAGACGTAGGCCGTCAGGCCGTAAGGGGTGTCGTTGGCGACCCGCAATGCTTCGGCCTCGTCGTCGAAGGCGATGGCGGTCAGCACCGGGCCGAAGATTTCCTCGCGGGCCACCCGCATGCTGTTGCTCGCGTGGGTGAACAGTGTGGGCTGCACGTACAGCCCCGGCTTGAGTGCTTCGACGCGGTGGCCTCCGACCCTGATCTGCGCGCCGTCTTCGCGCGCGATGCGGAAGTAGCTCAGCACCTTGTCGAGGTGTCGGGCATGGATGAGCGGGCCGATCTCGGTGGCCGGATCGAGCGGATGGCCGACCTTCAGCTTCGCAATCCGCTCGGCCACGCGCTCGATGAACCGTTCGTAGAGGGATCGCTGCACCAGCAACCGGCTGGAGGACGTGCAGCGCTCGCCGTTCAGGCTGTAGATCATGAACACCACGGCATCCACGGCGCGCTCCAGGTCTGCATCGTCGAACACGATGACCGGGTTCTTGCCGCCCAGCTCGAGGTGCACACGCTTCAGCGTCGGTGCGCCCTGGCTCATGATCAGGCTGCCGGTCCTGGATTCCCCGATGAAGGCGGTGGCGCGAATAGCCGGGTGCTCGGTGAGCAGCCGACCGGCGCGCTCACCAACGCCGTTGACGACGTTGACTACCCCGGGGGGGACGCCGGCTTCGGTCATGATCTCGGCCAGCATCATGGCGGTGAGCGGACTCCACTCCGCCGGCTTGTGCACCACGGTGCAGCCGGCCGCGAGCGCCGGCGCGATCTTCCAGGTCGACAGCATGAACGGCGTGTTCCACGGGGTGATCACCGCCACCGGACCGATCGCCTGGCGGACGGTGTAGTTCATGTGCTCGGCGGCAGGCAGCGCCCGGCCGCCGCAGGCTTCCGGAGCCCGATCGGCGAAGAAGCGGAAGTTTTCCGCGCCGCGCAGGGCCGCCCCGTTCATGAAGCGCAGGGCCTGGCCGGTGTCCAGGCACTCGATGAGCGCGATCTCCTCGCGGCGCGCCTCGATGGCATCGGCGACGCGGTGCAGGATGGCCCGCCGCTGCTCGCCGGTCAGGGCGCGCCAGGCCGGCAGTGCCGCTTCAGCGGCGCGGGCTGCGGCATCCACGTCCCGTTCATCGCCCGAAACGACCTGGTTGATCACCTTGCCGTCGACCGGTGACAGGTTATCGAGCAGCTCCCGGCTGGCGCCGCGCTCGCGACGGCCCCCGATGAAATGTCCGAGCGGCTCGGCGCGGAAACGTTCGAGCAGCACCGCGGCCTTGGCGAGATTCGACTCGAGCGTGCTCACCGCGTCTCTCCTTCACTCCGTCGCTTTTCAACGTAATCGTGCAGGTTGTTCTGCCTGCACCGCAACACCGGATCGATGTCCTGCATGTCGAGCGAAATGCCGAGTGGCAGCGCTTCATACAGCGGCGCAAGGTGCCGCCGGGCCGCGGCAAAGATCGCCTCGCAGGCGCGTTTGCGCGTCTCGAGATCCCGTCCGGGGCCGATCCGCAGCCCGATGTGCACGAAGGTGTTGTCCGGATGGCCGTCGGCGATGACGTAATGCTCGGCCGCGTAGGCGCGGGTGCGGATCCCGCCGGAGGGAAACACCCCGGTGTCCAGCGCGGCATGGTGTACGGTAGCGAGAAAGGCGGGAAGGTCCAGCCGTCCACGCAGGTTCGCCGAGTACTCGATCACGATGTGCGGCATGCCCGCTCCCGAGTCCGAAAAGTAATTAACATCATAATTACCTCCCGGGGCCGGCTTGTCAAGCGCGGTGGCGCCGGAGCGAGGCGCCGAGCGGTCCTGGCCGCCGACTCAAGGTCCGTAGAATACGTGGGCGGGCTCATCCTGTGCCGTAAGGTCCGGGGCCGGCTCGCCCGGCGCGAAATCGACTTCGTGGTAGCGACCCTGGAAAAAGAGGAGCGGGCGGTGCGGCGGGACCCCGCTGTGCAGATCCCGCACCCGGCCGATCACCAGCCAGTGGTCGCCGGCTTCCACGACGCGCTCCCGTTCGCAATCGAGCGAGGCCAGCGATCCTTCGAGCCGGGGCGCTGCGCGCCACGGGACGAGGCGGAAAGGCGGCGCAGCCGGCGCCCGCCACCCGCCCGCGAAGTAGGTGGAGAGCGCCTGCTGATCGTGACGCAGGAAATTGATGGTGAAATCCGTCATCACATCCAGCCGCAGAGCCAGGCGG
>JAJYTX010000226.1 GCA_021792815.1 Pseudomonadota bacterium | reverse complement strand
CAGCCGGTGGTAGAGCCGAGACAGACACCGCAACGGCTCCGACCGCGTCCCACGAGCCGGACCCTTCGGCCAGTACACCCGCCGCCACGACCCCGGCCACCGGGACCGTTACGGACCGTTCTACTTTCGTCATCAAACCCGATACAGACAATCTCTAAGCGAGGTACATCATGAGTAACGCAACGAGTAACAACACCATCTACGTCGTGGGCGGCGGGAAGGGCGGCGTAGGCAAGAGCATCTCATCTCATGCCCTGGTGGACTGCCTACGCATCCCTGTACTGGACGCAGCAGCGAGCCCGTCACCGGAGCCCAAAGAAGTCTGCTACATCGAGTCTGACGATAGCAACCCAGATACCTACAAAGCCATCCATGACTTCGCGGGCGTGCACGCCGAGGTCTGCAATCTGGACAATGACGATGGCTACGTCCGGCTCGTCAATACGATTGGCACGCGCACGGACCTGCCAGTGGTCATTAACACAGCCGCGCGTGCGACGGCCACGCTCATTGAACACGGCAGCCTACTGGCCGCCGCGGCACAAGAGCAAGGCCGGAAGCTGGTCATGCTATGGGTGATCAACCGACAGCGAGACAGCCTGGAATTGCTCCGGCAATGGCTCGACAGCAAACAGGCTTACAGTGCCGTGCACGTCGTGCGCAATCTGTACTTCGGGCCGGCCGAGAAATTCGACAGATACAACAGCGGTCGCCTGAAAACCGAAATCACAGGCACCATCGACCTGCCCGAGATCACATCGGAACTGGCGGACTACATCACTGACCACCGGCTCGCCTTCTGGGCTGAACGCGACCGGGACGGGGAGCGGCTTTCGCTTGGCTACAGGCTGGCGATGACCTTCTGGCGAGGCCGGTACCGAAAGGCGTTCGCGCCGGTGCTATGACCGATCTGGGCGACGGCAGGGGACAGGAGGCGGCGGTGCCAGCGGACGGCGCCGCCGCGCTCGAGGCGCTCGCGGAGTGCCTGCGATTCCTCGCGTGCGGGTACGGGCTCGACCCGCGCGAGCGGGCTGCCTGTCTCGCCATCCTCGAGGCGGGCATCCCCGGCGCGGACCCCGCCGACCTCGCGGCGGTAACGAAGCTCATGCAGGCGCCGCGCAGCCTTGCCGCCCGGGCGCGTGACCAAGCGAGCGCACTGTCCATCCGACTCTCGGCTACAGCGGAAACGTCACGCCAGCAGCCACCGTGTGATCGAGTACCAGAATAGAGCGTAATCCTTTGATTTTATTATATCTTGACGTGACGTCCGCTGACACCAATAATGCACGTGCAGCGAGGCGCACTGGCTTCGTAGCGAATAAAAGCAACGCCGCTCCGCGGGACCAATCCAAGTGGGTTCGCCCCTGCCCGCGGTTCGGCTTTCTCTATCGTGCGATACGCCATACTCATCGACGGCGGCTTCATCAAGAAAAAGCTGGGATCACAGGAACAGCCGCTGACCGCCAAGGTGGTCTCGGCGTTCTTGAAGTCCCTGCGATCGCACGAGGCATTAAAAACCAACACCCTTCATCGAGTCTATTGGTACGACGCTCCACCACTGACCGATAAGATTCGCAAGCCCCTCAATGGAGGCACGCTCGATCTCGGGCGATCTGCCCTGGCTGAAGCAAATACCGCGCTCTTCGCAAGCTTAAGGAACGAGTCCTTTTTCTCGCTGCGAAGTGGCGAGGTCGTTCACCGGGGTTGGAAGGTAAAACCGGACGTGTTGCCTGAAAATCAGGCCGAGGCACGCATCACCGCAGACGATATCGTCCCCAATATCCAGCAGAAGGGCGTCGACATGCGTCTTGGCTTGGATATCGCCTCTCTAACGCTGAAGTCTCATGCGGACATCATCGTTCTGGTCACCGGCGACAGCGACTTTGTGCCGGCGTTGAAATTCGCAAGACGCGAAGGCGCACAGGTCTTCTTGGTCCCTCTCGGTCATCATCTGCGCCCTGAGATGACCGAACACTCGGACCTCATCATCAATATTTTTGACTTGGGCTTCGAGAAGCCGATTCGGCGGCCGGCGAAGCGCCCCTGAAGCCGCCGCGCGTCGTCCGGCCCATCCATGGGCCGTGGAACCGCATCGTCACTCCGGATGATTCAACCGGATATTGATCCCGCCCGAGAGTCCCTGGTGGCGCAGGGCATCCTGCGCGTGGCCGAGGCCCCGCGAGGCATGCTTGGCGACGTTCATCGCGTGCTGAGCGGCGGTGCGGTTGAAGAAGCCCTTGTCGTCCCCTGCGGGGGGCACTCCCTTCTCCGCCCCGGCACCCTCTGCGGCTGCGCCCGGCGCAGTCCCCTTCGGGTCCGCGATGCCGTCCTGCCCGCCGCCCGATCCAGCTGGCGCCCCCGGAGGCACACTGCCGGCCGCAGGGCCAGTGCTGCCCGCAGGGCCGCCTGTATTCGAGTCTGCACCGCGATCCTGGCCGGCGTGAGCTTGGCTCGCCGAATTCGCACCAGCGGCGCCCGTGGCGCCCCGGGCGCTCGCAGCGCCTGAGCCTGCGCTCGGGCCATTCGCCGGTCCTTGGCCAGGGGCGGCCTTGGAGCCGGCCGCCCCCGCCTGACGCGACGCCGAACCTCCGTCGCGGGCCCCGAAGCGAATATTCGGCGCTGGCCCACCGCCCGCAGTGCCCGGCCCTCCGGGCTGGGCGGGCCGGGCTGTGCCGGCCGAATCGACTGACCACGCACCGGCACGGCCGGCCGTGCCGGTCGGGCCGCCAGATCGCGCACCGCTGCCGACGCCGCCGGCACGGGCGGTGCCGGTCGCAGAGTCTCCCGAACCTCCACCGAGGCTGCCGACCGGTCCGCGCGAACTCGATCCCGTCGCGCGGGCAAGGCCCGCGACGCCGCCACCCCCGCCACTGGCGCCACGGTTCGTGCCGGCCATGGCCCCAAGCATGCTGGTAGCGCCCATGTCCCCGGCGATACCGCCCGCCACCGCGGACCCGCCACCGAGACGGCGCGCCATGGCCGCGAGCCCAGCGGCCCCGGACCCCGCGAGGCCCGCGACACCCGCGGCGACGCCGACGCCCGCAGCCGCCACTCCCGCACCGCCCGCCGCGGCGCCCATGAAGCTGCCGGTCGACAGCGACGGACTGCCCGAGAGCATGCTGCCGGCGATCCCCGGCGCGGAGAGCCCCACCACGCCGTAGACCAGCGTCATGAATGACGCCTCGATCGGTGTAATCCAGCCATATCCACCCTGGGCATTCATGGCATGGAACACGTGCTGAATCTCGGTCGGCAAGTCCGCGCCGAGCGCCAGGATCACGGTCAGCACGAAATACTTCACGCCGATACTGAACACGTAGCTCAGGTACTTTTCGGAAAAGGTCGTGGTCCAATTACTCCCGGCAAAGGCGAGCATGAACACCCCGGCACCGAGAATCACGCTCGCCTCGATGTTGATGATGAGAGCCTCGAACGCCAGGAGCGCGTAGGCGAGGACAAAGATGATCGCCGACGCAACCGCCGAGAGCCCCATGATGGTGTCATCTATGGGGTGCATGAGGCTGAGCTGACCCGTCACGGCTGCGCCGAGCTGCTGGATCGCGGTCCAACTCTCCCCAAAGATCGCCGAGGGGTCCGCGGGGGTGAGCGCATTGGCGGAAGTCCCCGACATGCCCGTCACGACGAGCCCGGCGCGTTGGAACATATGAAGCAACAGCGGAATCCAGTGCGGCGCCATGCCGATCACGCCGAAGTAAAACAGCGCAAAGAACGCGATCTTGACGGCGAGCGAGCCGATCAGCTCATGCGGCTCGGGGCGTTTTAAGGCCCACTGGATCCCAACCCACATGAGCTCGAATACCGCGAGATAGGTGAAGAGGTCCTGCGCAGCCAGGGTGGCATGCGTGAGCCACCCGCCCATCGAGCCGATGAACAGATTCTGGATGTTCGTGAGGATGTGCGTGGTCTGCCCCGCCGTGCTCGCTGTCGGCAGCGGGCTGGCCGACCGCGCGAGCGCAGCGACCGGAACCAGCAGCACTGCCAGGGCGAGGACAGCGATGATCCGTCGACGAGTATCAGAGCGCATGACACATACTCCACGTGAGGTAGACCATCCCGCAGAGTGAGAATGTGATCATGGCGACGGGGATCCACAGCGGCAGCGGCCGGTGCATGTCGATGTTAGGGAATTTCATGGCTGCGCCCTCAAAGCTGATAAACCGCGTACTGAATCGAACCGCAGCCGAGTCCATTTTCTCCGCCCGTGAGCTGGATCTGCCCCGATTGCCCGGCGGGTAATGTGAAGGTCAGTGAGAAGGGGAAGTACATGTCGACCGGGTTGTAGTTCGACCCGCCCTTGGCGTACTGCGCGCTCTGCGAAGCGATCGTTGCACCGGACTCTGTGGCCGACAATGTTATCTTCCCCGTGTTGCTGGCACCTGACCCGCAGGCGGTGCCGGCGATGATGCCCGCGGTGGCGTCGGCAAATACGAGCTCGGGAGCAGAGGAAGCCGTGAGATTGACGGTCGGCGGGCTGGTGCCGTACTGCAGGCACCGATAGCGATAGTGCGTGTGGTAGTTATAACACCATCCCCAGTAGGAGTAGGTCGTCGGCCCCTGGGTGCCCGTGCCCAGCAGACGGCCCATGTTGGCGGCGCCGAAATTCTCGATCTCGGCGCACAACTGAGAGAGGGAATTGTACCCCGTCGAGCACGGCCCCTGATTCAGGTTGCTATTGATGTTGCTGATCGCGCTCGTGTTCCCGTTGATTTCTCCCTGCTGGCTGTTGTACTCGTTGTTCAGCGTATTGATCTGGCCCTGCTGATTGTTGACCTGGTTTGCGACCTGCGAGAACCATTCGCCGGAGGCGCGATCGAAGTAGTCGTTCGCATGGATCGAGCCGAGGGCGTTCTCCGGCTGTGCGTTCAGTGCGCCACCAACGCTCGTGACCATCGACCAGCCGGAACTGTATTCCGGCTGAAATCCCCAGCCGTTATTCGCATCAGCAGAGCTGTTCCCGGCGCCGTTCAAGTAGAAGCCGCCGCTCTGGGAGTCCCACTCGCCGGACGGCTGAATCTGCATGACGGAGTAATTCCCGTTGCCATTCCAGACATTCAGCGCCCCTTGCGCGGAGTCCACGATATCGTATTCGCGTCCTGTAACCGGACTGGACATACGAATGTCTGACCCGCCGGTTGCGCAGCCGTCGTCCGTCGTCAGCGTGATAGCTCCTGCGGTCAGCACGCCTTGGCCCGAGCAGCTCGTCGACGTGCTCACCTGGCCGCCCTCGGCGTACAGATGCCCAGGCACATGCAGATTCCCGTTTTGGTTCACTGCCAACGCCACCCACGAAGACCCAGACCACGCGAAGGCCCGGTCGGTATCGAGCGTCAGGCGCACATCACCATTCTGATTTCCGCTCGCCGGCAGCGCCGCGAACGTCGACACCGGCGCGCGCCAGTGCCCGCCGCCGACGGCGGTCCACGTGCCGCTCTGGCAGGACACCAGCGCCCCTGTGCCGTCCTGGGCGATCGCCCCGGTATTGGCGCAGGCCGCGCCAGGCGTCTCCACCGCCCCCAGGATCAGGGGGGTGCTCATCGTGTTTCCCGCGGCGGTGG
>JAJYTX010000225.1 GCA_021792815.1 Pseudomonadota bacterium | reverse complement strand
CACGCCGCGCGCGTCGCCCGGGAATGGAACCGGCGCGCCTCGGCGCCGCCGGACGACCTGCTGCGCATCGCCGTCAACCGCTCGCCGCGGCAATTCACCAGTCGTGACGGGGCGTCGGGCTGGCTGAAACATCTGAGCAGCGAGGGCATCTCGGGACGAATGCTGAGCATCGAGATCACCGAGGGTCTGCTGCTCGAGGACCGCGCCGAGGTGTTCGCGCAGCTCGAGCAGATGCAGGGCTTTGGCATGACGGTCTCGCTCGATGACTTCGGCACGGGGTACTCCTCGCTGTCGTACCTGAAGAAATTCGACATCGACTACATCAAGATCGACCGGTCCTTCATCCGCGACATCTCGGTGGACGAAAGCGACCGCGCCATCGTCGAGGCGATCATCGCCATCGGCAGGCGCCTCGGCATCAAACTGATCGCCGAAGGCGTCGAGACCCGGGCGCAGGCCGAGCTGCTGTCGGCGGCCGGCTGCGACATGGCGCAAGGCTATTTCTTCGCCCCGCCGATGCCCGAAGAGCAGTTTCTCGCCTTCGCGCTCAGCGGACAGAAATTCGACTTCGAGGCCGCGATGCTCGAGTTCAGCGGCGGCACGGCCGGCGGCGCCTCGGCCTCGCGCAACCTCTCGGACCTGTGATCGGCGCATCGGGCGCCTGGCGAGAGCGCCGTGTGCCGGTGGCGGCGACACCCCGCCGGGCCGGCGCGCCCGGATCGGCCTGAGCCGCGGCCGCCGCGAGGCCGCTCAGGCCTCGAGACACAGCCGGCTCAGCCGCTGCGAGTCCTCGTGCGCCAGGCTCTCCAGCACCGATTCGAGCGGTGTCGGCCTGCCGAACGCATAACCCTGTCCATAATCGACCCCCAGTGCCCGGACCCGCTCGGCAACCGCCTCGCTCTCGACGTACTCCGCCACGGTATCGGCGCCCATGCCGCGGGCAAGCTCCACGATGCCGCGCACGGTGGCCTGCGATCGGCGGTTGCTCAGGATGTCGCGCACGAACGAACCATCGATCTTGACGCGCGCGATCGGCAGGGAGTTGAGATAGGTGAGGGAATTCGAGCCCGTACCGAAGTCATCGAGGGCGAACCGGCAGTTCAGCGACGCGAGCCGCCGGATCAGCTCATCGGCGCGCGCCAGGTTCGTCACGGCCGCCTGTTCGGTGATCTCGAACATGATGCTGCCGGGCGGCAGAGCGGCGCTGCGCAGCGCCTCGGTGAGCTGACAGATGAATTCCTCATCGCCCATCGATTGTCCGGACAGATTGATCGACACGCTGAGGGCGCGCGCCTGCAGCAGGTCGCGGTACGGCCCGAGCATCTGCAGTGCGCGGCGCGTCACCCAGCGATCCACCGAAGGCAGCAGCTGGTAGCGCTGCGCGACCTTGATGAGCGCTCCGGGCGCGACCACGCCCTCGAGCGGATCCTGCAGGCGCAGCAGGATTTCATAGCCCCCGGCGAGGCCGCGGTTGCGCAGCGGCGCGATCCGCTGGGCATAGAGGCGCAGCCGGTCGGACTTCAGGGCCGCACGCAACTGCCCGACCGCCACCGCATCGACGTGATGGCGCAGCATGGTGCCGTCGTCACAGGTATCGACCTTGAGGCGATTGCGGCCCTGCTTCTTCGCCGTCTTGCACGCCACCTCCGCGGCCGCCAACGCGCGCGACAGACCCTGCGGCATGGGCAGCAGCACCGCGACGCCACAGCTCGCGGACAGCTCGACCGCATCGTCCGCCGGGCCGATCGACAGGCGGGCGATCGCCTGCTGCAGCCGTTCGGCCACTGCGACGGCCTCCCGGGTGTCACTGTCCGGCAGCACCACCGCGAACCGGTCGCCGCTCAGGCGCGCCGCCAGCGCTTGCGCGGGCAGATGCGACGGACCGAACAGCTCCCCGACGCGCACCAGCACCTCGTTGCCGATCTCGAAGCCGAACAGCTCATTGACGACATGCATCTGATCGACGTCGAAATACAGCACGCTGCGCTCGGATGACCCGGCCTCCTCCGGCAGGCGGGCGTACATCTGCTCGAGGCCCACGCGCGTGTACAGCCCCGACACCGGATCAAACTGCGCCTCGACGATACTGCCGCTCTGGCGGCCGAGGTGCCGTGCCAGGAACACGTGCCGGCTGAGGTAATCGGGCGCCTCACTCGGATTGAAGAACGCGATCAGGCCGATGACCCGTCCGTGCTCGGGTGTGACCGGGACGCACAGGATCTTGCACGGCGGCACGCCGCTGCGCGTGCCCTCGCGGCCGTTGACCACCAGCGGCCGGCGGTGCCGCTGCACCCAGGCGCTCAGCTGCCGGCGCGTGCCGATCCAGGCCTGCTGCAGCGCCGTGCCGCGGCCCGGATCGCGCAGGTGCTCGAGGCACAGGTGCTTCTCCGGCACCAGCAGCACCCCGAGGTCGCTCCTCAGATGCCGGGTGGCCGCCTCGAGCAGTCCTTCGAGCCCCTGCGGCTCATCGGCCGAGCTCCCGAGCGAGTGAGTCACCTGGAACAGCCACTCCAGCTCGCTGGTGCGTTCGCTGAGATCCTGCAGCGAGCCGCGGACGGGCCGGCCGGTGAGCTCGCGGCGCAGACACTCCAGCACGGGAGTGAGGCGGCGTACCAGTTCTGCGGCATGGCCGGCCTGCGGTTCGGCCCCTGCGGCAGGCTCCCGGATGCCGAGCACCCCGAGCAGCGCACCGCCCGCGGACTCCAGCGGCAGCAGACTCACCCAGTGCGAGGCGCCCTGCCGCTCGCACCGCGGCACTCGGGGAGCGCCGTCCCGTCCCGCCCAGCCGAGGGCGCGCACCCGCTTCGCCACCGATGCGCCGCGCAGCGCCTGCTCGCCGAGCACGTGCAGGCGGCCGTCGAGGAGGCACAGTCCCTCGAGGGTCCCGAGCAGCGCCGTCAGCAACTGCGCGTAGGACGCAAACATCGGCTCACCGCACGCGGCCACCGCAGACGCGTTCACCGGATCCTCCCTCGACGCCCGGGTTCCAAGCGGCCCATGCCGCCCCATCGGACTGTATCGGCCGCAGCGCGCCCGAGCCCCCGGCGCGGCTCACACTCGGCACGGTCCATTTGTCCGGACTGAGCACTGCGTCACACTCTGGCGCGGTGCCGGCCCGAGGAGCGGCCGATGCGCCGCTCGCCGATCGCGAAACGCCGACGGGCGTGCGCCGCGGGTGCCGCCGCGAGGGCGGCCGGCGCGCTCGGGCGCACAGGCCGATGCCGCCGTGCGCCGCGCCCCGGCCGTCCGGACTCGCCGGGATTCCGCTATCCTGCGCGGGCGAATTGACGGCCGTCAAAGCTGCGCCGGTCCGCGCTGGCCTACAGTCCGGGCCGGCCGCGACGTTGCGCGCCGGCACACCGATCGAGGAACCGACATGACACCGCAGACAACCGCCCCCTGGCCACACGATCCGCTCGGCTCGGCCGTGCCGCTGCCCCCGGGCATGCGGGCGCTGGCGGCCGGCGGGGAGGCCCCCTGAGCGCCCCGAGCCCCCGCGGCACGCCCCCCGGGGCCTTTCTGTCCTACGGTTTCCGGCCGTTCTTTCTCGGGGCGGCGCTGTGGGCGGTCGTGGCCATTACGCTCTGGATCACCACCCTCACGATGGGCATGCTGCCACCGAGCGGCTTTCCGCCGCTGCTGTGGCACATCCACGCGATGCTGTTCGGGTTTGTGCCCGCCGCCATCGCCGGCTTCCTGCTGACCGCGCTCCCCAACTGGACGGGACGTCCGCCGGTGAGCGGCGCGCTGCTCGGGCTGCTCGCGGAGCTATGGCTGCTCGGTCGCATCGCCTCATTCGTCTCGGCCGATCTGCCCGCCTGGGCGGCGATCGGCGCAGACGCCGCTTTCCTCTTTGCGCTCGCGGCCGTCGTCGCCCGCGAGCTCATCGCGAGCGGCAACCGGCGCAACTTCCCGATCATCGTGCCGATCACGGTGCTCGCCATCGCCAATCTGATGATGGACCTCGCCCTGGAGGGGGACCCGGGTCTCGCCGATGTGGGCTGGCGGCTCGGACTGGCGGCGATTCTCATCCTGGTGTCGGTGATCGGCGGGCGGATCGTGCCCGCGTTCACGCGCAACTGGCTGCTGGTGCGCAAGGCCGAGACGCTGCCTGCGCCTCCCGGGCGGTTCGATCAGATCGCCCTGGCGCTGCTGCACACGAGCCTCGTCGCCTGGGTGCTCTGGCCTGCGGCACGCCTGGAGGGCGTGGCGCTGCTGTGCGCCGGGGCGCTCAACCTGGGGCGCCTGGCACGCTGGCGCGCCGGCGCGACGCGCTCCGAACCGCTGCTGCTGGTGCTGCATGTCGGATACGGCTGGCTGGCGCTCGGCGTCGCGGCACTCGGGTTCTCCCTGATCGATCCGGCGCTGCCAGCCAGTGCCGCCATCCATGCGCTCACGGTGGGCGCCGTCGGCACCATGATCCTCGCGGTGATGACGCGCGTGACCCGCGGCCATACCGGGCACGAGCTGTCCGCGGACCTGGCCACGATCCTGATCTACGGGCTGATCTTTCTCGCCGCGGTGGCGCGCATCGCCGCGGAGTTCGCCAGCCAGGCCTATGCCAGACTGCTGCTGCTCGCGGCAGCGGCCTGGGTCGGGGCGTTCGGCCTGTTCCTGCTGCGCTATGCGCCGATGCTGCTCAGGCCGCGACGGCGCGGCTGAGCCGATCGCCCACCCGTGCGGCCGGTCACAAAAGCGCCAAGTGACCATCCTCTTCCGCGGCCGCCTGCCGAAACCCCGGATGTTCTGCAGCCCTCGCCCGACCCCGGGAGGAAGAATCTAGGGATATGACACTCTGGCTGGCATTACCGCTGCTGCTTGCAGTCGGCGCATTCCTCGTGCAATCGGCGTGGCACAGAAGGGCCCGTGGCCGCGCGGCGCGAGCGCCGCGCCCGGCGGCCGGCCCGAATGCCTCTGCCGGCCCCGCACGGCCTGCGGCGCCGGGCGCGGCCCTGAGCCCGGCCGCCCGGCCCGAGGCGACGCAGGCGCTCGATGAGGCCCAGATCTTCAGGCGCCTGCGCCAGCTGCAGCTCGGGGTCTCCGAGGCGGCGCAGCCGCTGGCCGACCAGGACCGCGTGGTGACCGCGGCGCTCGTGGCGATCGGCGATCCGACCATGCAGCGGCGGTACTTTCCCCGGCGTCCGAATCTGCTGCCGAAGCTGATGCACGCCATCCGGGACGAGAGTGCTTCGCGACGTGAACTCGCCGCCATCATCGCCGACGATCCGTCACTGGTGGACGGGCTGTTGAGAATGGCGAACAGCCCGTTCTACCGGGTCAAGCCCGATCCGATCGAGACCATCGAAGGGGCGATCGGACTGCTCGGCTGCGACGGATTGCGCTCGATGATCGCCGTGGCGCTGATGCAGCCGATCTTCCAGGTGGCCGACAGCGGCGCCGCGCCGCGTTTTCCACAGCTCGTCTGGGAGCACACGCTGCGCTCGGCGCATGCCTCGGCCTCCCACGCGGCCCTGATCGAGAAGGCCGATCCGTTCGCGGCGGAACTGCTCGCGCTGATCAGCGGGCTCGCGGAAATCGTGCTGTTCCGGGTCACGATGGAGCATTGCGCGAGCGCCTCCGG
>JAJYTX010000224.1 GCA_021792815.1 Pseudomonadota bacterium | reverse complement strand
CACCGAGCCACTTATGGGGATTGACGACCAGGGAATCGGCCTGCTCGATTCCCTGCCACAGCGGACGGCACTCCGGCAGAATCATGGCAGAGCCGGCCAGAGCGGCATCGACGTGCAGCCAGAGCCCGAGGTCGCGGGCGACCTGGGCAATGTCGCCGATCGGATCGACAGCGGTGGTTGCCGTCGAACCGACCGTTGCCACGACGGCGCAGGGCGTGAGCCCCCGGGCCAGATCGGCCGCCACGGTTTCCCGCAGCGCGTCCGGCCGCATGCGAAATTGCCTGTCCACGGCCACGATCCGCAGATTGTCGCGCCCGAAACCGGCGAGCAGCGCGGCTTTGTCCACCGAGCTGTGACTCTGGCTGGAGGCATATACGATGAGCGGCTTGCGGGCCGCCTGCAGGCCGCCTGCGGCGGCGCCGTAGGCGGTCGAGCGTTCCCGGGCGCACAGCAGGGCCACCAGCGTCGCGGTGGAAGCGGTGTCCTGGATCACGCCGCTCCAGGCCGCAGACAGGCCCATCATCTGGCGAAGCCAGTCGAGGGTCAGCTCTTCGAGCTCAGTGAGAGCCGGGCTCGACTGCCAGTTGAGCCCGAGCTGAGCGAGGCCCGTGCTGGCGAGGTCGCCCAGCACCGCGGCGAGCGAACTGTTCGACGGGAAGAACGCGAAGAAGCGCGGATCCTGCCAGTGGGTGCAGGCGGGCAGAATCACGCGACTCAGGTCCGTGAGCGCCTCCTCGAGCGGCTCCGGTTCGCCCGGGGGACAAGACGGCAGACGCCGGCGCATCTCACCCGGCGCAACGGGCGCCATGACCGGGTAGACCCCGGCGGCGGCATCCCGGCGATAGTCGGCGATCCAATCGATCAGCTGGTGGCCGAGACGGCGAAACTCGTCGATGTTCATGCTGCTGCAAGCTCCTGTCGAATCGGCTCTGGAACGTGTCCTCGAGCGGAGTGTCCCACGACGCCAGGAACCCTTCCCGCTGGCTCGCGCACGCCGCGTCCGTCATCGGAGCACCCCGCAAGGGTGGGCGCTGCGGCCACGCGACGGCGCGACAGGGCCGGGTTTCTCGAGCGGGCTACGCTGTTCCGCCCACCGTCAGCCCCTCGATCTTCAGCGTCGGCTGGCCGACCCCGACCGGAACGCTCTGTCCGTCCTTGCCGCAGGTGCCCACTCCGTCGTCGAGCTTCAGGTCGTTGCCGACCAGGGTGACACGGGTCAGCACGTCCGGACCGTTGCCGATCAGCGTCGCGCCCTTCAGGGGCGCGCCCAACCGGCCGTTCTCGATGGCATAAGCCTCGCTCGCCGAGAACACGAACTTTCCCGAAGTGATGTCGACCTGGCCGCCGCCGAAATTCACCGCGTAGATGCCGCGCTCGACCGAGCGGATGATTTCCTCCGGATCGTAGTGGCCGGCGCGCATGTAGGTATTGGTCATGCGCGGCAGCGTCATGTGCGCGAACGATTCGCGCCGGCCGTTGCCGGTGGGCCGCTGGCCCATGAGGCGCGCATTGAGCCGGTCCTGCATGTAGCCGCGCAGAATCCCGTCCTCGATCAGCGTGGTGCACCCGGTCGGCGTGCCCTCGTCATCGATGTTGAGCGATCCGCGCCGCCGCGGGAGCGTGCCGTCATCGACCACGGTACAGCCCGGCGCGGCCACCCGTTCGCCGATGCGGTTGGCGAAGGCCGAGGTCCCCTTGCGGTTGAAATCCCCCTCCAGCCCGTGGCCGATCGCCTCGTGCAGCAGTATGCCGGGCCAGCCGGGCCCCAGCACCACGGTCATGGTGCCGGCCGGTGCCGGCACCGCCTCGAGGTTGACCAGCGCCTGGCGCGCCGCCTCGCGGGCAAGCTGCAGCGGCTTGTCGCCCGCGACCAGCTCGGCGAGCGAGTACCGGCCGCCGGCGCCGCAATAGCCCTGCTCGCGCCGGCCATTGTGCTCGACGAGCACCGACACATTGAATCGCACCAGTGGCCGCACGTCGGCCGCGAGCTCGCCGTCGCTGTTGGCGACCAGGATCACCTCGTGCACGGCCACCAGGCTCGTGGTGACATGCACCACGCGCGGGTCGATCCTGCGCGCCTCGCGGTCCACCCGCTCGAGCCATGCGACCTTGTCCTGATCCGAGAGCGTGACCAACGGGTCGGCGGGCAGGTAGAGCTGGTGTCCGGTCCTCACCCGCCAGGCACTGACGCCGCGCTCGCCACCCTGGACAGCGATAGCCCGTGCCGCATGCGACGCCTCCGTCAGCGCCGGCAGCAGAATCTCATCGGAATACGCGAAGCCGGTCTTCTCGCCGGCGAGCGCGCGCACGCCCACGCCCTGCTCTATGCTGGCGCTGCCGTCCTTGACGATGCCATCTTCGAGCGACCAGGACTCCTGGCGCGAGAGTTGGAAGTACAGATCCGCGAAATCGACCGAGTGCGTCAGCACTTCGCCGAAGATGCCCTCCAGGCGCCCATCGAGGCCGCTCGGCCGCAGGATGAGGTCTTTTGCCAGGGTCAGCGGGTCTTGAGCCGGGTCGGTCATGCGGATATCCATGTGTCGGTTATGGCAGCACTCGGTGCGCAAGCGCAGGAAAGCTGTGGCGGTCGCGCGCGAGCTGCTCGAGCTCGATCCGCGCCGTGATGCAGCCGCGGCCGCGCGGCAGGCGTGCGAGAATCCGGCCCCAGTGATCCACGATGAGCGAGTCGCCATAGGTCTCTCGGCCGTTGGGATGGAACCCGGACTGCGCAGGAGCGATCAGCGCGCAAAGATTCTCGATGGCGCGCGCGCGCACCAGGGTCTCCCAGTGCGCGCGCCCCGTGGGTTCGGTAAACGCGGAGGGCACACTGAACAGTTGCGCCCCGGCGGCGCTCAGCTGGCGGAACAGTTCAGGGAAACGCACGTCGTAGCATACTGTCAGACCGAGACGTCCCACCGGCGTGTCGACCACCACGGGGGTCACACCGGGGGCGATGTGAGCGGACTCGCGATAACTCTCCTCCCGCCCGGGAACCTGAACATCGAACAAGTGAATCTTGTCATAACGCGCTCGCCGCGCACCGTGCTCGTCGTACACCAGGCAGGCCGCCGCCACGCGACCATCCGACGCGCCACGCAGAGGCACCGTGCCAGCCACGATCCACAGCCCGAGGCGCCGGGCGGTTTCCGCGAGAAAATCCTGCACGGGGCCGCTGCCGTCGGACTCAGCCACACCGCGTTTGTCGGCATCGCGCAGGCCCATGAACGCAAAGTTCTCCGGCAGCGCGACGAGCTGCGCATCGCGCGCGGCGGCGTCCTCGAGCAGAACGCGCGCATCGGCAAGGTTCGCGCCCACGTCCGGCCCGGAGGTCATCTGGATGGCAGCGACAACGCCCATACTTGAAAGACTACCCTGTTCGAGGCGGCAATGCCTCACGTCGCGACGACATCAAACTGGTCCACTCCATAAAGCGTCTCGACCTGCAGGCGGATGGAACGTCCGATTCCGTCTTGAATCTGCGCCAGAGCGGCCGATTCGGCGTCCAGCATGCGGTCCACGACACTCGGGTGGGCGAGGACCAGCAGTTCGCTTCCGGAGCGCTCCTGGCGGAGAATTTCCCGGAAGATCTCGTTGCAGACGGTCTCGGCGGTCTTGACGTAGCCGCGACCCTCGCAGGCGGGGCACGGCTCGCACAGCAGGTGGGCGAGGCTCTCGCGGGTGCGCTTGCGGGTCATCTCGACCAGTCCGAGCGGCGAGAGATTGACGACGCGTGTCTGCGCACGGTCGCCGGCGAAGGAACGCTCGAGCGCGGTGAGCACCTGGCGGCGATGGGCTTCGGTGTGCATGTCGATGAAATCGATGATGATGATACCGCCGAGGTTGCGCAGCCGCAGCTGCCGACCGATCACCTCGGCCGCCTCGAGGTTGGTGCGGTAGCTGGTCTCCTCCAGGTTGCGATGACCGACGTAGCCGCCGGTGTTGACATCGATCGTCGTCATCGCCTCCGTCTGATCGATGACCAGGTGACCGCCTGACTTGAGCATCACCTTGCGCTCGAGCGCGCGGGCGATTTCGTCCTCGATGCCGTGCAGATCGAAGATCGGCCGCGGGCCCGGGTGCTGCTCGATGCGCACGGCCGTCTCGGGCATGAATTCCGCGGCGAATGCGCGCATGCGCTCGAACTCGGCTGCCGAATCGACCAGCACCCGGCTGACCCCACGAGACAGCTCGTCGCGCAACAGGCGAAGCGTGAGCGGCAGGTCCTCGTGAATCATGCTTCCGGAGGGCATTTCGGCCGCGCGCCGCCGGACGTGCTGCCAGAGCTTGTCGAGATAAATCATGTCCTGGCGCAGGCTCTCGGCGGAAACACCCTGCGCGGCGGTGCGCAGAATGTAGCCGCCGGCGCGTTCGGGCTGAGCGGTGCCGGCTGCGCGCAGCCCGGCGACCAGGGATTTCAGACGCCCTCGCTCGGTCTCCTCCTCGATCTTCGCCGACACGCCGATGCCTTCGCCTCGCGGCATATACACCAGAAAGCGTGCCGGCAGGGTGACGAAGGTCGTCAGGCGGGCTCCCTTGGAACCGATCGGATCCTTGATCACCTGCACCAGCAGCTCGTCGCCGGGGCTGACCAGGCGGCGTATGTCCGCCTCGCTCGGCGCCTCGAGCGGTAATTCCGCCTCATCGAGCGGCGGCCCGACGATGTCGGCGGCATGCAGGAAAGCGGTCCGCTGCAGGCCGATGTCGATGAATGCGGCCTGCATGCCGGGCAGCACGCGCGTCACCCGTCCCTTGTATACGCTGCTCACCAGCCTGCGGCGGCTCGCGCGCTCGATGAAGAGCTCCTGGACGATCCCGTCCTCGGTGAGCGCGGCCCGGGTTTCCCGCGCCCCGACGTTGATCAGGATTTCGATCAAGGGCGCATGCCCTGCCAGCACTCGATGCCGGCGGCGCGCAGCAGCCGGGCCGTCTCCGCCAGCGGCAGGCCCACCACACCGGAATAGCTGCCGGTCAGCGATTCGATGAACACCGCGCCGTATCCCTGGATGGCGTATGCGCCCGCCTTGTCGCGCGGCTCGCCCGTCTGCCAATACGCTTCCCGCTCCGCCTCCGTCAGGTCGCACAGACGCACCGTGCTCGCGCTGACGCACAGATCGACGCTCCGATCGGTCGCGAGCACCACGGCAGTCAGCACCTGATGCGCCCGCCCCGAAAGCCTCCCGAGCATGGCGAGCGCATCCGCACGATCCGCCGGCTTGCCGAACACCGTGTCGTCCAGAACGACCGCCGTGTCCGCGGCCAGAACGGGCAGGCGCTCGCCGCCGCTGCGAACGGTCATCGCCTTTTCCAGGGCCACCCGTTCGACATAGTCCTCCGGGGACTCCCCCGGCAGGCGGCTCTCGTCCACCCGCGCCGCGACGGCGGAGTGCGGTACGCCGATCTGCCACAACAGGTCACGGCGGCGCGGCGAGGCGGAAGCGAGGCACAGTACGGGGGTGGGCGGGGCACTCATCAGTCCCGATGATACGGGTGATGGCTCAGGATGCTAAGGGCCCGGTACAGCTGCTCGGCGAGCAGCACGCGCACCAGGGCATGCGGCAGCGTCAGCCGGGACAGGGACAGGGTGAGGTCGGCGCGCGTG
>JAJYTX010000223.1 GCA_021792815.1 Pseudomonadota bacterium | reverse complement strand
TCACCCGGTAGGTGTCCCGGGGGCGCAGCGTTCAGCGTCGCTCGGTACGCCTCTTCGGCGCGCTGGCGGTATGTGTTGGCGCGGACTTCGTCGGTTATGTCGGTTCGCGATGAGGCCATTATCGCGACCCTCCGACCGTGTGTGAGCCAGGGAACCCGCTCGAGCTGCCGATCTCGTTCTCGGCGTTACGGGGAGTCCCGCCGGTTGTCGACGGCCGCACGCCATGCGCTCGCGGCAGGTCACGGGGCAGCGTGTCTTTATCGTCGGCGTTGCGAGCCGGGGCCGGGGGTGTCATGTGTTCTGGCGATTCGGTGTGATGCATTGCAGTCTCCGGTGAGGTGTCATGGTCTGGTGCGCTGTCGAGGCCCGACAGCTCGGCGTGCCGGTCGAGGTGATCCGCAGCAGCCTCGCGGGCGGCGGCGGCGGCGGGGTCGGTGGACTCGCTGGCCAGTCTCGCCAGCTCGGCGAGGCGGCGCTTGCCGGCCAGGGCTGAATCCAACAGCACGGCGGCAGCGTTGCTTCGGCTCCGGCGCGCGGCGGTGGCGGCGCGGTCGAGGTTTCTGACCGTGCCGGCGGGCAAATGCAAGGTCACGCGGCGTGATTCGTTCATGGCGCGAGCATGGCCGGTGTGAGGAGGTGTGACAAACGCACAACCAACGCACCCGCGCACAGCGAACCTCAATTCTGGCAAGGCGGTCAATTTCGTTTCGCCAGTCATGGCGCCCGCCCTCAGCTGTCGCCGTGTCGCCGCCCTTGCCCTCCCCCTGCCTGCACGCGGCGAGTTACCGATTTGCTGGTTTTGCTGGCGCGCGACATAGGCATTAGAAAAAAAAGCGTGCCCGCGCGGCTCTCGATGCCGGCGGGCCGCTCCCCCCCGCCCACGCACCTGTTCGGGAACCTGTTCGTCACCTGTTACTCGCACAGGTTGTGCCGCACAGGGCCCCGTTCGTCGAGTTTCAGATCATCGCGCCGGGTTGTGCGAACGCCAGGCGGGTGCACAACCTCCGCACAACCTCGTGCACAACTTCCAAGGCCGGCGTGCAGGGGCCGAGGTGCAGCAGGGGTACCCGCTGCGGCCACGCACCTGCCGCCGGGGGTGCTCTGCGCTTCACCAGCGCGCGATCGGCGCTGCCACTGCTGCGGGCCGCTCGCCAGGAGCGCGGCGCGGTGCGTCGTTTTCACGCACCTGCTTTGCCGGCCTCACAGGGGTCGCCAGGGGCATTTAGGGGCCTTCTCGCCCTCCGCGATCGCGTCACAGCCCCGGGCGAATCGCGGTCATCGTGGCCGACATTGCACGCCGCCCAGCTGCGGCAACAGGCTATTTCGCCGGGTGATGACCGCACCACGGCGCACCAGAATTGCGCGGCGCGATAGCCGCGATAGCCGCAACGAATTTCGCGGTGCCGGTCGAGCGCCTTGAGCGCGGCGCCGGCGGGGTTTCGCGCACATGCAAAGGAGGCCGGCCTGTCGCGTTGCTGACAAAAGTGGACTTCTCTGCCGGACGCCTGGCCATTGCGGCGGGCGCGGCCCGTCAATCCAGAGCATCCCCTGTGATTTCAGGGCATACCATCGGATTGCGAGTCCTATGGTCCTTGTCTACACAATGCTGCATTTCCAGGTTTGTAATGGCCTCGATTTCGCTCTAGCTAGCTCCACGTAGCAGTACGGTAGCAGTTTGCGCAGGATCGCCCCTAGGCGGCGGCCAGCTCCTTGAACCGCATCCCGATCACGAAGCGCAGCAGGTAGGCCTGCGATCGATAGTCCGGGGAAACCCACATCCACTCGATTCCATGCGGCTCGCGCCGCCAGCGGAAAACGACCGCCGCGCCGACCGGCCGATCATCTGGGGAAATCAGCAGGAACCGGCGATGCTGCGGGTAGAGTGAAACCCGATCCGGTGCGCCGCGGTAGATGCGGTGCTCGAGGTGCCAGCACACTGCCGCGTGTCTGACGTGTTCGCTGAACTCGCGCCCGCGTACCTCAATTACGCGAAAAGAGCCGGCCATGTAAGGCTCGCTGAAATTGCGCAGCCGTGGATCACTCTGGGGGGTCACGGCGGCGAGCACCTGGCGGTGCCATCGAGAACGGCACCGTCGCGCGGTACCGTAGAAACAAACCGGACAATCGCCATCAGCGGCGTGATCCACTTCGCGCGCCCAGGGGCGCTCGGTCGTTGCGACTTCGATCATTGCAATTCTCCTTCGGCGGCCGTCCGCCAGTAGTCGGCGAACACGGTCAGCCCGGGCCAGCGCTCGGCCGGCACGCGGAGCTCGCCGGTGACAACGCCGTCAGCAGTGCGCACACCGAGCATGACGCTCACGTCAGCCTGCGCCGGGCCGATCGGTGAAGCGCCCTGCACGTCGAACGAGTAGCGCAATGCCGGATCGGCCTTGAGCCGCGCTATAACCTCCGCTCGGCGGCGTTCCAGTGCACGCACAACAGCGGCCGCCGGGGTCCATCCATCGGCACAGCCGTCCGCGTACGCGCCATCGGTCGATACTTTGAACCGCCTACAGTGCCCGGGCGGGCTGTCGCCGGGGCGTTTTTCGAAGTGAGTGCAGGTAGCGCAGGCGCCGTGCGGCCGGCTGCTCAACTTTTCAGAATCCCTATGCAAGGCACCAGCAGAACCAGTAGAAGGGTGCCCGTGTATTTCAGAATCCCTATGTAGGGAGGCAGCAGAACCAGCAGAAGGGCTTTTGCTGCCTTTGCTGCCACCTGACATAGGTGTTTGAAACTTTTCGCGGACCCGGTCGATGGCGCTCATGCGACGCCCTCGTTGATCGCCGGATGGACGTGGTAGGTGGTACGCGGTCTGCCGGCCGTGTCCTCCGTGATGGACGTGAGCCAGTCGTAATCAGCCAGCACCCCGACAGCTGCGGCCGCTTCGTCCCTGGTGCCGAGTCCGGTCCAACCTTTGTTGTAGATGTCACGGAGCGCGAACGTGGCGCCGAGGTCGCCGCGCTTCAGATGACCGAGCAGCGTCCGCGCCGCGTCGAGGTCCGGCGCGAGCGCGGGGGCGTAGATCCTCCGCGCGTGAGTCTCGAGGTACTCGCCCCATGCCACGGCGCGCTCGAGCGCCTCCAGTTCCACGGGCCCATCCGGTGACTCAGTGAGATGGAGGATCAGCGCGAGACTCGGGATGAGTGAGCGGTACTTCGCGAGGTGTGCCTCAAGCATCGGGTGCGCGCTATCCCCCCGCAGCCGGGTCTCGAGCGAGGCGCGCCATACATCGAACAGCTCTTGCGCCTCCGAAGTGAACCGCACGGCGCGGATCGCACCCGGCTCCGTGGCGTCCTGCATGGGCGCCATGCCGTCGAGCCGCTCGAGCACCTCGCGGACCGCGTCGGCCGCGCGGTAGTCCGGTGGCCGGTCGATATTTCGCCAATGCGTCGGAAGGTCAGGCCATACGGCGAGCTGGAAGCGTTGCAGCAGGCCATCGTCACCAGTACCGCGCAGGTCACGGACAAGCGCCGTAACGGGGCCCGGCTGAATGCTCCCGATGATTGAGAGGCAGCACCCAGTTATGTGCAACGTGCCGCGTCCGATTCGGTCGTAGGTGAACGATCCGTCACCGTTCCAGGCCTCGAGGTAAAACGCCCGGTCTGCTTCGTGCCCCTGGCGCTCGAGCGTTCGGAAAAACCCGTTCAGCTCGTCGCGGTAGAGCAGCAGCCCGTTCGGATTCTGATTGAGGATTTCCCCGAGCTTCTCAACGGTCACGTCGTTCACCAGGTACCGCCGGCACACTGGCGCGGTGTTGTCGCTCTCCACGGCGGCATGCGCTAGATCATGGGCGGTGCTGTTCTTCCCGGCCTTCAGCGCCTTACGGATTGAGTCCTTCGCTACGCGCTCAGCCTCATCGGCAACCAGAGCGCTCGCCTTGTGTTCCGTCTGCTCAATTTTAAAAATATCTATGGCACGAGCCTGCAAAACCTGCAAAGGGCGCATGATCTCCGTCAGCGGTGGCGACTTCATGACGCCCGGCCGCCCGATGATCGCGCCCCACAGGTTTGGCACCACGGTCCAATCATCTTCCCGCTTCGGCCGAATCCCGCAGCGGCGACCGATCACGCTGGCGAGCGTCACGATGAGCGCCACCGCGGGGTAATCAGGCGGGCACTGCATGCGCTCGGCAACGTCCTCGACGCGCGCGCGCAGGACCGGGGGCAAAAGCTCGTAGTCGAACGGGTCCACAGCCGGCAGCTCGCTCGGCAATGGCGTCGGCGCGGCCGGAGCGCCATGGGACTCGCGACGCTGAGAATCTCCAGCGCTGTGCCGCCGCTCCCTCGGCCCATCCACGAGCTCGCGCAGGTCGGCCCAGTGGCGATCAGCGCACCCGTTATGCTGACACTTGAAGCCCAGGCGCCCGTCCGGCATTTGAAACACAGCCGCCTCGCCCGGGCCGTGCTCGACATTGAACGGGCACCGGCGCAGCTTCCACCGCATCGCGCCGTCGTGCGGCCCAGGCTCGCCGACTACCTCGAGTCCCGCGCGGCCCAGAAAGGCCGCCACGTCGGCCTCACTCCATGCCCGCGCGCCATCCTGCGCTGAGCCGTTCGCTCTGGGTCTCTCGGCCGGCTTCGCCTCAGCAGCCAGCGCCTGGAGCAGCTCCAACGGCACCGGGCGGAGTTCGTCGGGCACGAGCGCGATGCGGGAAAGCCGCCATGGCGCGGTCGGGGTGTTGTCGCCTTTGTTCGCGAGCGTGCCGTATAACTTCACGATCCTCGCCGCGTTGAACACGGACCGATCCACCTTGACGGCCGCATCGTCGAACATCTGCGCCAGCGCGTTGAGGCAATCCTTGACGAGGTCGCGGCTCGCGTCATCGTTCGGCAAGTCGATGCGGTATAGCAGGTGCACCCCGTTGCCGCTCTCAGCCACCGCCGGCTTCGGCCAGCCGCGTTCCTGCAGCGCGCCGTAGATCCCCCGGGCCGAGGCCTTCGCCGCCTCGAGCTGCGCGTTGGTGGCACTGGTGTCCTTCGGGCGCGCAGGGTCCAAGTCGATCAGGAGCCAGCGCCGGCTGGTGACGTTGGCATCCGTCGCCGTGGCCTGGGCGTAGTCCTCGACGCGGTTCGCGTACCGGCTGAGCAATTGCTCATCCAGCGGGTTCAGGTTGACGTAGACCGCCGCGCCGTCCGCGTTGAGGTTGGCAGCGGCCTCGATGAGCTCGGCCCGGTGCTCGGGGTCAAAATACCCGGCACTGGTGCGCTTGCGGCCGCGTTGGAACAGTGCCCGGAGCTCGACCACGCCAAAGGGGTGCAGCAGCTCGAGGGCGCGGCGGATCTCGGTATGGTCTGGTTGCCGCGCGAAATTTCCTTGCGGCGCGCGCGCAGATTCAGGTAGAGTTTGCATGACGTTTGGGACTCTTTCACGCCTCGCGCCGTGTCACCGGCCGAGGCGTTTTCGTGTGGGATGTTAGGCCGCCGCGGTCGCGGGGGCTGTCGGCTGGCGGCCAGCGGTGCGCTGCGCCACAAGTTCGCGCACGAGCGCGCGGATTTCGTCTGGACCCGCCCCAGCGATTTCAGCCTGATTGATGGCCTCGATTTCACTCGACGGCCACGCGGCGATTTTCGTGCCCTGGGGGCGAATTGGCGCCGGGCAGAGCCCGAGCTGCACCTCGCGATAGAGC